>NZ_JBDPMI010000019.1:0-153668 GCF_039871555.1 Streptomyces sp. B5E4 | reverse complement strand
CCGGGGGGGTGGGGGGGGGGGGGGGGGGGGGTCCGGGGGGGGCGGGGTGAGGAGGCGGAGGAGTGCTCTCGGGGCGGGGGCCGGGGCGCGGGCCGAGCGGGGGGCCGGACGGTACGTACCGTGCAGGGTCCGGGAGCCGGGGCCGGCGAGGTAGCCGCCGGTGCCGCGGACGTCGACGCCGGGCGCCAGCCGGCCCACCGAGTTGGGGACCGTGTGGCCGGAGTGTCCGGTGAGCCAGATGTGACGACCGCCGCCGGGCGTGAGGATCACCACCGTCGGGGGCAGCACGATGCCGTGCGCCGCGAGCAGCGACTCGAACAGCCCCAGCGCATCCGTCCCCGGTTTCACGTCGAGGTCCAGCCCGATCAGGTGATGCGGCGGCCGGCCGCAGGCGATCCCGTACCCCGTCGCCCAGGGGGCGGCGGCGAAGAGGGTGTGGATCGCGCCGGTGTCCGTCGTCGCGTCGTACACGCCGTGGCCGATGCGCCCGCACTCCCCGCGGCAGGGCACCCGCGGCCAGTCTGCGTGGTGCGGGGAGCGGACCGCGGGCTGCTTCGCGCGGGACAGCGGGAAGACGGGCAGGCCGCGGCGGGCGGCGGCCAGCGCGGCGGTGAGGGCATGGCTGTGTACGGAGCTGTCCATCCCTCCAGTCTCGTACAAGTGTTCGAAACGCGAAAGTGGGCGACTGTGCGGGTTTACCCGCCGCCGATCATGCCTGCGGGGGAAATGGGCGCCGGTCCGCGAATGTCCGGGAGCGCGTGGGAAACGATGCTCTCGCGACGTCGCACAACCGCCGGAGAGCCGGCCGGAACCCCGTCCGGCTCCCGGCAACGGAACCGTCTTCCGTTACACAGGAGGAACCAGATGGCACGCACTCGCACGGCCCGCATCCTGGCCGCGGCAGCTTCACTGCCGCTCGCCGTCGCGCTCTTCGGAGGGGTCGCGCACGCGGACAACGGGGCCGGAGCGTTCGCCAACGACGACTCCAACTCCGCGATCGTCGGCCAGCTCGGCGGCGTCGGCGGCGACAACTACGGCAACAACGCCCAGACCCAGCAGGTCAACAACGGCGGGGGCTACAACGAGTCCAACACCGCCAACGTCCAGGGCTTCGGCAACGCCGTCGACCAATCGGACACGGTGGTCGTCTTCACCAACCTCTGGTAAGGCTCACGCAGTTCGGGGTGCTCATGGGGAGGGCCGCGCGGCCGCACCGTCACGGTGCGGCCGCGCGGTCGCGTCCGGCGCCCCGCGGCGGCGGTCGGCCCCCGGAGGCCCGTCCCGTACGGGCCATGCCTCGCGCGTACGTCCCGCGTCCCGCGCCCCCGCGTCCCGCGTACGGGTCTCCCTCCGCCGTCCGGACGGCCCACCCCGCGTGTCGTACCGGCCGCGCGCCGCCCGCCCGCGCCGTTCCCTGCTCGGCATGCCTCCCAGCCCCACGGCCGCCCCGCCCACCGCCCCGGCCGCAGCCGCCGGCTCTACAGCAGCGCGAACTCCGGCATCCGTGTGATCGAGCAGGCCCGCCGCCCCGGGCGGGACGGCCTGCCGTCCGTGCTCCGGGCGGCCCGCCGGCGCACCGCGCCGTCGCTGTACGGTGAGCCGCACGTCGACCCCGCGGCCTGGCGGCCGCACCGCCGGATCCACCAGTACGCGGGCATGGCCGAGGAGCGGCACGGCGGCAAGCGGATCGTCATCGACCGCAATGTCGTGGACGCGCCGGTCGCGATCACGGGCCCCCGGACGTAGTACCCCGAAGGGCCCGCCGGCCGGCCCTCCACCTACGGGAGGTCCGGCCGGCTCGGCACCTACTCCCTCGGGTGGAGCCCGCACCGCGACCTCCGGCCGATCCGCCGACCCGGGTACCGCTCCTAGCGTGGAGTCATGTCCACAGCCAGCACCACCGACGCCCCCGCGGCGGCGGACACCGCGCGACCGCCCCTTCCGACCTTCGCGGCGTACGTGCACCTGCGGGGGCCGGTGCTGCTGCGCACCGCGCGCTCCCTGACCACCAGCCCGTGGGACGCCGAGGACCTGCTGCAGACCGCGCTGGCGCAGACCTATCTGGCCTGGGACCGGATCGAGGACCCGCGGGCCGTCGACGGCTACGTACGCCGCGCGCTGCTCAACACCCGTACCTCGCAGTGGCGCAAGCGCCGCGTCGACGAGTACGCCGCGGGCGACGACCTCCCCGAGCCCGCCCCCGTGCCGCAACCCGACCCGGCCGAGCACCAGGCGATGCGCGACGCGATGTGGCGCGCGGTGCTGCGGCTGCCGGAGCGGCAGCGGGCGATGGTGGTACTGCGGTACTACGAGGATCTGAGCGAGGCGCAGACGGCGGCCGTGCTGGGGGTGTCGGTCGGGACGGTGAAGAGTGCGGTCTCGCGGGCGCTGGCGAAGCTCCGGGAGGACACGGGGCTGGGGGAGATGACGCAGGCGGCATAGGGGCCGCGCCGCGACTCCCGCAGGGGGTGCCGCGGCTCGCAGGGGTGGCGCCGCGCCTCCCGTACGGGCCCGCGCCGCCGCTCCTTTCCGGGCTTGCGCGGCGTCTCCCGCAGGGGTCTGCGCGGGGACGTACACAGGGGTGCGGGGGCGTACAGACAGCCTCTCCCGAGGTAGTGACAAGGTGCCCGGGCACCAGCAGAATCAGCGCCACCGTCTACTGGCGCGTAACCGCTGCGTATCTCTGCGTGTCCTACCCCAGGGAGGCCCTCCGTGCTGAGCACGATGCAGGACGTACCGCTGACCATCTCGCGGATCGTGACCCACGGCTCGACCATCCACGGCGCCGCCAAGGTGCTCACCTGGACCGGATCCGGCGAGCCTCCGCAGTCCAGGACCTACGCCGAGGTCGGTGCCCGCGCCGCGCAGCTCGCGTACGCGCTCCGGGACGAACTGGGCGTACGGCAGCAGGAGCCGGTCGGCACCCTCATGTGGAACAACGCCGAGCACCTGGAGGCGTACCTCGCGCTGCCCGCCATGGGCTCCGTCCTCCACACCCTCAACCTCCGCCTCGACCCGCGCCAGCTCGTCTGGATCATCAACCACGCCCGCGACCGCGTCCTCCTCACCAACGGCACCCTCCTCCCCCTCCTCGCCCCGCTGCTGCCGCACCTCCCCGGCGTCGAGCACGTCGTCGTCTCCGGACCCGGCGACCGCGCGCCCCTCGACGGCACCCACGTCACCGTCCACGACTACGAGGAACTCCTCGCCGGCCGCCCCGAGTCGTACGACTGGGCCGTCCTCGACGAACGCGAGTCCGCCGCCCTGTGCTACACCTCCGGCACCACCGGCGACCCCAAGGGCACCCTCTACAGCCACCGCTCCGTCTACCTGCACTCCCTCGGCGTCCTGGCCGCCGAGTCCTTCGGCATCACGGTCCACGACCTCGCGCTGCCGATCGTGCCGATGTTCCACGTCAACGCCTGGGGCCTGCCGCACGCCGCCTTCATGGCCGGTACGTCCCTGCTGATGCCCGACCGCTTCCTCCAGCCCGGCCCGATCGCCGAGATGATGGAGACCTGCCGCCCCACCATCAGCGGCGCGGTCCCCACCATCTGGCAGGCCCTGCTCGACGAACTCGACGCCCGCCCCCGCGACGTCT
Organism: Streptomyces sp. B5E4; assembly: GCF_039871555.1. Classification (NCBI taxonomy): domain Bacteria; kingdom Bacillati; phylum Actinomycetota; class Actinomycetes; order Kitasatosporales; family Streptomycetaceae; genus Streptomyces; species Streptomyces sp. B5E4. The sequence continues at coordinate 150,067 of NZ_JBDPMI010000019.1, read as the reverse complement.
CCTCCCTGCGTACCGCCATCGTCGGCGGCACCGCCTGCCCGCCCCAGCTCATGAAGGGCTTCGACGAGCGGCACGGCATCCGCGTCGTGCAGGCGTGGGGCATGACGGAGACCTCGCCGCTGGGCTGCATCGCGCACCCGCCGCCGGGCCTCGAACCGGCGGAGGAGTTCCCGTACCGGCTGAAGCAGGGCCGTTTCCCCGCCACCGTGGAGGCGCGGCTGCGCGGCCCGGACGGGAGCCTGCTGCCGAAGGACGGCGAGTCGGCGGGCGAACTGGAGGTACGCGGGCCGTGGATCGCGGGCGCGTACTACGGCGGCGCGGACGGGGAGCCGTTCCGGCCGGAGGACAAGTTCAGCGAGGACGGCTGGCTGCGCACGGGCGACGTCGGCACGATCACGGCCGACGGTTATCTGACGCTGACGGACCGGGCGAAGGACGTCATCAAGTCGGGCGGCGAGTGGATCTCGTCGATGGCGCTGGAGAACCATCTGATGGCCCACCCCGACGTCGCGGAGGCGGCGGTCATCGCCGTACCGGACGAGACGTGGGAGGAACGGCCGCTGGCGGCGGTGGTGGTGCGCGAGGGGGCCGAGGTGACGTACGAGGAACTGCGGGCGTATCTGGGGGAGCGGATCGCGAAGTGGCAGTTGCCGGAGCGGTGGGCGCGGATCGGCGAGGTGCCGAAGACGAGCGTGGGGAAGTTCGACAAGAAGGTGCTGCGGCGGCGGTACGCGGACGGGGAGCTGACGGTGACGCAGTTGTGAGGGAGGCCGGGGCCGGGCCGCAGGGGGTGAACGCGGGGGAGGCGGCCGGTGTGCCGTCTACGTGGTGCCGATCTTGGCGAGCAGGTCGACGATTCGGTTCTGCACCTCCGCGCTCGTCGACCGCTCCGCCAGGAACAGCACCGTCTCCCCCGAGCGCAGCCGCGGCAGTTCCGCGCGGTTGATGTCCACGGCCGTGTAGACCACCATCGGGGTCCGGTTGAGCATCCCGTTCGCGTTCAGCCAGTCCACGATGCCCGTACGCCGGCGGCGGATCCGCATCAGGTCCATCACGACCAGGTTCGGCCGGAAGCGCGTCGCCAGGTCCACCGCCGCCTCGTCCGACGTGGCGTGCATGACCTGCATCCCGCGGCGCTCCAGCGTCGCCGCCAGCGCGTCCGCGATGTCGGGGTTCTCCTCGAAGAGGAGCACGCGCGGCGGGTGCTGCTCGCTGTCGCGCGGCGCCAGCGCCTTCAGCAGCACCGCCGGGTCCGCCCCGTACGCCGCCTCCCGCGTCGCCTGCCCCAGACCGGCCGTGACCAGCACCGGCACGGACGCCGCCACCGCCGCCTTGCGCAGCGACTGCAGCGCGGTACGGGTGATCGGGCCGGTCAGCGGGTCCACGAACAGCCCGGCGGGGGAGACGGAGATCTGCGCGTCCAGCTCCTCGCGGGAGTGGACGACGACGGGGCGGTAGTTGCGCGCGGTCAGCGCCTGCTGCGTGGCGGCGTCGGGCTCGGGCCAGACGAGCAGCCGGCGCGGGTTGTCCAGCGGCTCGGGCGGCATCTCGTCGTCGAGCCGCAGCGGGGTCGTCTCGGGGTCCTGCGCGGCGACCTCGATGACGCCGTGGCTGCCGTCGAGCGGCTCGGGGCCCTCGGCGGCGGAGGCGTCGGGGGCCCCTATGGCGAAGGCGCGCCCGATGGCGTCCCGCCGGGCGGTGGTGCCGGGGCGGGGCGCGGGGCGGTGGGGGGTGTGGGCGGCAGGGTGCTGCGGGGGCGCGTCGGTGGGCGGCGGGCCGTCCGCGGGACTGCCGGCGCCGAGGCGGCGCCGGCGGCCGCCGGTGTGCTCGTCGGCGGGGTCGTAGGGGTCGTGGGTGGGGGCCTGCGCGGGGTCGCCGGCGGACGCGTAGGGGTCGTACGCGGAGTCGTGGGCGGGGTCGTAGGGGTCGTGCGGGTCGTGGGCGGGGGTGCCGGTGGGGGTGCCGGTGCCGCTGTTCCGGGTGTGACCGCCGCGGCCGTCCTGGGGGGCCCGGCCGTCCTGGGCGGGCGGGCCGCCCCGGGGGTCCTGGCCGCCTTGAGAGGGCGGGCCGCCCGGGGAGGGCGAGCCGGGGGGCTGGTCGACGTAGGCGACGCCCTGGCCGAGGGTGCGCACGCTGATGGGGCCCGACTGCTGCGCGGGCAGCGCCGGCATCGCGGGGGTCGCGGCGGAGCGGGCGAAGCGGGTGACGCCGCCGCGGGCCGTGGAGGTCGGGGCGGAACCGGACGCGGCGGGGCGTTGTCCGGTGGCGTCGGCGGGGGTGGCCTGGGCGTGGGCGGGGTCCGGGGCGGACCGGGGCGGCCCCTGGGGCGCTGCCGCGGGCGGGGCGTCCTGAGCGGGGCCGGCGGTCGCGCGGCGCGGGTCGACGCCGCGGGCCGGGGTCTGCATCTCGTGCCGCGGGTCCACGGGCACGGGGGTGTGGCCGGAGGCGTGCGGGCCGGCGGCGGAGGCTTGCGCGGCGGCGGGCGTCTGCGGGCCGGGCTGCCGGGGGACGTTGCCGCCGTGGGTACGGGGGTCGTCCTGCGTCCGGGGGTCGTTCTGGGCCCGGGGGTCGTCCTCGGCGCGCTGGGCCCGGGGGTCGTCCTGCGTCCGGCCGTCGCCCCGGGTGCGGGGGTCGTGCTGGGCCGGGACGGCCGGGGCGGGGGAGCCGCGCCGGGGCTGCGGGGCCGGCGGAGTGCCGTGGCCGGGGTGCGGCGTCTGCGAGGTGCGTACGGTGCGGACCTCGCCCGTGTCGTCGCCGGCGGCAGCGCCGCGGTCGGCGTCGTGGGGGTAGGGGCCGGTGTCCGGGTCCTGCACGGGGCGGCCGGTGCCCCGGCGCGGCGCGGGGGCGGCGTAGGGGGGCGGGGCGTCGTCGTAGCCGCCGGGGTTCCGGGAGTGGGGGTACGGGCCGGTGTCCGGATCGGGGCTCGCCGGACCCGGGGGCAGGGCGGGGGCGCCGTGCGGGGCCTCGGCGGGCGCGGCGGGGCGGCGGCGACGCCCGGTGGGGTGCTGCGGCTGCGCCGGCCCGACGCCGCCGGGCGGCACGGGGGTGCCGGGTGCGTTCCGTACGGTGGGGTCGGTGGTGCCCTGGGGCAGTTGCGGAGCGGCGGAGTTCTGCCCGGCGGGCAGTGCGGCGGGGTTCCCCGCCCCGCCCCGGCGCCCGGCGGGATCGGCGGGCTCCAACTGCCCGGCGGACACCCCGCCACCAGGGTCCCCGGGTGCGGCGTAGCCGCCGGGGCCGCTCTGCGCCCGCGCGGGGCCGTGGCCGGGAGCCGTGTCCTCGACGTCACCGGGCCCGTGCGCCCCGTGGCCCGGGGTGCCCCGCCCACGAGCGGGGCCGCGGTCCGGGTCCGCGACGTCGTCGTACGCGCCGGACTCCCTCGGCTCGCCGCGGCCGGCGGGGCCGCCGGGCCCGGGGTGCGCGCCGGAGCCGCCCCGCGCAGGAGCGGGACCGCGGCCCCGGCCCGCGGGGTTGTCGTACTCGCCGTCGTCGCCGGGGCCGGCGAACTCGCCTTGGCCGCCCCGGCCGGGTGCCGCGTCGTCGTACTCGCCGGTGACCGGGGTGCCCGGGTCGCCGCGGCCGGCGTAGGCGCCGGGGTTGCCCGGTGTACGGGGGCCCGGCGCGGCGGAGTCGTCGTACTCGCCCGCCGGGCCGTCGTGCCCGCCGGGCAACTGCCGTGCACGGGAGGGGCCGCGGCCGTCGTCGTACTCACCCGGGCCCGCCGTGTAGCCGGGCCTGGGATGTCCGCCCGGTGTCCGTTCGCCACGGGACGGGCCGTGGCCGGTGTCGTCGTATTCACCCGGGCCCGCCGTGTACGCGGGCCCGCCGCGGCGGCCGCGCGACGGCCGGCCGCCGGGGGCTGCCGGGTCGTCGTACCCGGCGGGGTCCGGGGGTTCGACGTGGCCGGGGGCATGGCCCGTACGAGACGGGGGGTCCGCCGGATCCGCCGGGGCGCCGTGGCCCATGCGGGCGCCGCGGTCGGTGTGCGCGGTGGGGCCGCCGGGGGGCACGGGGCCGGGGCCGGCGGGCCCGTGAGGGCCGACCCGTCCGCCGGGGCCACCGGGCGCCGCGGGGCCGACGGGCCCGCCCGGTGCGCCGGGTCCGCCCGGTCCTGCCTGGCCACCGGGTCCGCCGCGGCCTCCGGGACCGGCGGGGCCGCCCGGACCTCCGGGGCCCATCGGGCCGCCCGGTCCCATCGGGTCGTCCGGTCCCATCGGGTCGTCAGGTCCTTCGGGTCCGTCCGGGCCCTCGTACCCGCCCGGACCGCCGCCGGGGCGCCCCCGGCCGCCACGCCCTTGCGGTCCGCCGGTGCCTCCCTGACCGCTCGTTCCGTCAGGCCCGATCGGGCCGCCGGGGCCGTGACCCTCGTCGTACGGGCCCTGACCGCCGCGCTCTCCGCGACCGCCGTTCTCCTCAGGCGCACCCGGCCCTTCGTACGCGCCCTGACCGTCACGCCCTCCGGGGCCGCCCGCGACCTGCCCCTCGAAGCCGCCCGGTTCGCCGAGTCCGCCCCGTGCGTCCGGGCCGCCCTGCCCGCCCGGGCCTTCGGGTCCTTCCGGCCCCGCCGGGCCCCGTCCTACGGGCCGGCGCCGGCCGACCGTCGTGGGCTCGCCCGACTCGGTCCGGTCCTGCTGCGGTTGGCTGCCCGGGCCCTGGCCCACGGGCCGGCGGCGACGGCCGCGGCCCTGCGTACCGGGGAGGGCGTGCCCGACCGCCGCCGCGCCGGTGTCGACGGGGCCGGTCTCCCCGCCCTCGCCCGCACCGCTCGCCGGGGCGGCGGCCCCGTCCTTGGCACCGTTCGTGCCGCCGCGACCCGGCGCCGGCACACCGTTTCCGCCGTCGTACGGGTCCTGCGCCCCCTCCGGCACCGCCCGCCGCCCGCGTCCGCCGGCCCCGCTCGCACCCTGCTGCGGCGTCGGGCCGCCGGGAGCCGCCTGCCCGGCGACGCCACCGACCGCCTCGGGCGCGGCGGCACCCTGCGGCGTACCGTGCCCCGGCGTGTGACCCGGCTCCAGCGCAACCGCCGGCCCACCGGCCTCCGTTGCACCGGCCCCGCGACCGCCTGCCGCAGCGCCGTCCGCACCCTGTCCCGGCGGCAGCCCCGCCACCGCAACGTCCTGGGCGGCGACCCCGGCACCGGAACCGGCCCCGGCCCCACCGGGGGCCCCGGCGCCCGCCGGCACCCCCGCAGCCGGTGTCGCCCCGCGCCGGCGCCGGCCCGTACCCGTACCGCCGACACCCGTACCGCGCGGGGGCGTCCCCGCACGGTCACCCGACTCCTCCGCGGGCGCGGCGCGTCGCCGCCGCCCACCGCCCGCACGCCCGCCACCGGCGGTTCCACCACCGGCAGCGCCGCCTCCGGGAACAGCGCCATCGGAAGCCCCGCCCCCGGCCGTACCGTCCCCCGCGGCGCCACCCGCACCACTCTCGGTCCCGGCAGACCCGGCCCGGGCCCCGGCCGACGACCCCGACGCCCCCCGCCCCGGCGCCTCCGCGCCCGGCATCACCGTCGTCTCGTTGCCCGTGTCCCGCCCGCGCCCCGCCGTCTCCCGGGCCCGCGCCACCCGCGCCGCCGGACCCGCCGCCTGCACCGGCACCTCCAGCAGATACGCTCCGCCGCTCTGCCCCGGCACCTCGTGCGTCTGCAGGATCCCGCCGTGCAGCAGCGCCACCCCCCGCGCCAGCGGCTCGTGCACCGAACCGCCCCCCGCACCACGGGAACCGGAACCGGCCGCAGAAGACCCACCGGCCCCCCGCGGCCCCTGCACCTCTATCCGCACCACATCGCCCCGCCGGGCCGCCGCCACCACCACCGGCGCGTCCGACGCGCCCGCCGTGCGCTGCCCCGTGGCGTCGATCCCCGCGACCTCCGCGATCAGGTGCGCCAGCGCCAGCGCCAGCCACCGCCCGTCCGCCTCGATCTCCAACTGCGGCGCGTGCACCACGAACTGCGCCCGCCCGGGGCCGATCAGCTCGTCCGCACCCTCGGTCGCGGCGTGCACCACGTCCTCGACGTTCACCGTCTCCACCGACAGCCGCGTCTTGCCGGAGTCCAGCCGCTGGAAGTCGAGCACGCCGTCGATGAGCGCGGTCATCCGCCCGTAGCCGGCGGAGAGGTGGCGCAGCGTCTGGTTGGCCTCGGGCCAGAGCTGCCCGGCCGGGTCGTCGACGAGCGTGTTCAGCTCCGCGCGCAGCGTGTCGAGCGGGCCGCGCAGCGCGACGTCGAGCACCGCCTGCAACTGGGCGAGCCGCGCCTCCAGCGCGTCGCGCCGCCGCCGGTCGGTGAAGGCGAGGACGGCGCCGACGAGTTGGTCGCCGTCGCGCACCGGGGCGGTCGTCATGTCCACCGGCACCGCCTGCCCGTCGCGGCCCCAGAGCACCTGGCCGCGTACGCGGTGCTTGCGCCCCGAGCGCAGGGTGTCGGCGATCGGGGTCTCCTCGTACGGGAGCGGGGTGCCGTCGGGGCGGGAGTGGTGGATGAGGGGGTGGAGGTCGGCGCCGCCGAGTTCGCTGGCGCGGTAGCCGAGGATCTGCGCGGCGGAGGGGTTGACGAGGACGACCTTGCCGGTGGTGTCCGTACCGACGATGCCCTCGGCGGCGGCGCGCAGGATCATCTCGGTCTGCCGGCGCTGCCGGTGCAGCTCCGCCTCGATCTCCGCGGAGCCCGTGAGGTCCCGTACGACGAGCATCAGCAGCTCGTCGCCCGTGTAGTGGTGGCCGGGCGCGTACGGGGACTCGCCGCCGGGGCCGTCTTCCAGGTCGGCGCTGGTGACCTCGGCGGGGAAGGCGCTGCCGTCGGTGCGGCGGGCGGCCATGCGCAGCGGCCTCGTCCGCTCCTCGGGGCGCAGCCCGGCGTCGGGCGCGACGGAACCGGTGGAGTCGCCGCGGGGGCGGCGCATCGAACCGGGGATGAGCTGCGGGTCGAAGTCCGGCAGCAGATCGAGCAGCCCGCGCCCGACGACCGCGGCGCCGGGCCGCTCGAAGGTCTCCAGCGCGACACGGTTGGCGGCGACGACGGTGCCGTTGGTGTCGACGAGGAGCAGCGCGTCGGGGAGCGCGTCGAGTATGGCGGCGAGGCGAGCAGCGCCTCGGGATGGCCTGCTGCTCACGACGAACTTCCTCCTCGACGACCGTTCTTGCTGTGCTCAGCGGCCGGCCTACGCGCCGTCGCGCATCCCGTACGCACCGTGTACACCCCGTGCGCGCCGGTGGCCGTGCCACGAGAGGATTCTACGGTCCCCCGTTGCCCGGGGGACGGCGGATGAGAATCGTCACGCCGCCACCACAACTCCGCCGGGTTCCCACGGGGAGCGGCCGGAGCGGTCCGGGCGTCGTGCGGTCCGCCGACGGTACGGGCGTTACGGCCCCGGGGCGCAACTGCCCGGCGCTGGCGGCAGGGTACGTGAAGAACGGAACCGGGGACGGCGGCATGAGGACAGAGCGCGACGATTCCGGCAGCCGCGCAGGCCGCTCCATCGCCGCCCCGCCCTCCCCGGCGGTCCGGGACGACAGGCCGTCACGCCATCCGCACCACCGCGTCGTCGGCCGTTTCTTCACCGGCCGGACACAGATCCCGATGCCGCTGGGTGCGGGGGCGTAGAAGCACACCGTCCGCCAAAAGCGCCCCAACGCAACACATCGCACTATCCCCCCGACGGCCCCCGACGGCCCCCGACGGCCCCCCGGCGGCCCTCCGCGGCCCCGGCTCTCCGCCGTACCTCTGCCACGGGCGAATCTGCCCCGGGCCAAGAACCCTCCCGTTCGCACCGCCTCCCGCCGACCGTGGAAGCAACGCAAGCAGCACCCGTCCACGAGGGAGGCACGATGACACCACCGGCCCGCACCGCCCTGACACCGCGCGCGGAAGAAGAAGACTCACCGCCCCCGTCGAGGTTCGACGACCACCTCGCCGCCCAACTCCTCGGCCAGCGCATCGTCCTCCTCGGCACCGAGGTCACCGACGCCTCCGCGAACCGCGTCTGCGCGCAGCTCCTCCTCCTCTCCGCCGAGGACCCGCGCACCGACATCGCGCTCTACGTCAACAGCCCCGGCGGCTCCGTCCACGCCGGCCTCGCCATCTACGACACGATGCGGCTGATCCCCAACGACGTGGCCACGCTCGCCATGGGCTTCGCCGCCAGCATGGGGCAGTTCCTGCTCACGGTCGGCACGAAGGGCAAGCGCTTCGCGCTGCCGCACGCGCGGATCATGATGCACCAGCCCTCGGCGGGCATCGGCGGCAGCGCGGCCGACATCGAGATCCAGGCGGACAACCTCGCGTACAGCAAGACGCTCATGGAACGCCTCCTCGCCGAGCACACCGGCCAGGACCAGGCGACGATCTCGCGCGACGGCGACCGCGACCGGTGGTTCACGGCGGAGCAGGCGAAGGAGTACGGGATGGTGGACCAGGTCGTCGAGTCGCTCGCCGACATCCGCCCGGCAGGTTCGAAGCGACGGATGGGGCTGTGACCATGAGCCAGTACACGATCCCGAACGTGGTCGAGCGCACCGCACACGGCGAGCGCGCGTACGACATCTACAGCCGGCTGCTCTCGGAACGGATCATCTTCCTCGGCACCGAGATCGACGACGGCGTCGCGAACGTCGTCATCGCCCAGCTCCTCCACCTGGAGTCGGCGAGCCCCGGCAGCGAGATCTCGATCTACATCAACTCCCCCGGCGGCTCGTACACCTCGCTGATGGCGATCTACGACACGATGACGTTCGTCGGCGCCCCCATCTCCACGTACTGCGTCGGACAGGCGGCGTCCACCGCGGCGGTGCTGCTCGCGGGCGGGGAGAAGGGCCGCCGCTTCGTCCTGGAACACGCCCGGGTGCTGCTGGGACAGCCGGCGAGCGGCGTGCGGCGCGGGACGGTGTCGGACCTGAGCCTGGAGGCGAAGGAGATCCTGCGGATCCGGGCGCAGATGGAGGAGGTGCTGGCGCGGCACACGGGGCACGAGGTGGCGACGCTGCGGGCGGACACGGACAGGGACAAGGTGTTCACGGCGCAGGACGCGGTGGCCTACGGCCTGGCGGACCAGGTGATCAGCAAGCGCGAACTGTGAGAGGGCCGGCACAGCGGGGGCGTCCCCCGCTGTGCCGCCGGGCCCGGGGGATCAGGCGGCGAGCCGCACGTCGCCGGGCCGCGAACGGGCGGTGGGCAGCTCGGTGACGGAGGACACCCCGGCGGCCCGCTCCCGGCCCCGGTCGCGGTCCTGCTCCCGGTCGCGTATGGCGGAGAGGCGGACGATGTCGCCGTGCACGAGCACGAGCAGGTCGGCCAGCCGCAGCCCGAGCGCCTGCGCGGCGGCGGCGAGGACTTCGGACGAGGCTTCCTTCAGGCCGCGTTCGACCTCGGAGAGATACGGCATGGAGATCCGCGCGGCGTCGGCGACGTCCTTCAACGTACGCTCCTGAGCCAACCGCTCCCGGCGCAGCACTCCCCCGACGACCTGCCGCCACAGGGGCTCGCGCCCGTCGGTCGCCTCGGGCGCGTGAGGGCGCAGGGGGAGGACGCGGGCGGGGCGGTTCGACGCGTGGTGGGTCACGGTCTCAGCGTAGGCGGGTGGGGGGCGGAGGGAAGGGGTGGGCGATCTGCCGTCGGCAGAATCGCCGAAGGCGAACGGGTGGCGGAAGTTCCAGCAGGAAACCCCAAGAAGGAGTCCCGAACAAAAGCCCCTCGGCGAAGAAGGCCCTCCGGCGCACAAGGCCCTCCGACGAAGACGGCCCTCCGGCGCAGAAGGCCGTCGGAGGGGAACCCCGGGCCGGCCCGGCTCACTGCCGCCCCTGAGCCTCCCGGGCCGCGTCCTCGACCTGCCGCCGGTAGGACTCCCACCAGGCGCGGTCGCCGTTCGTCATGTTGTCGTTGCCCCGCCGCATCCCGGCGGCGCCGTCGACCAGCTCCCGGACGATGTCGGCGTGCCCGGCGTGCCGGTGGGTCTCGGCGAGCATGTGGACGAGGACCCGGTGCAGCGACACCTCGGCCCGGTCGTCGGGCCAGTGCGGCACGCGGCCGAGGTCGTCCAGCGCGAACGCCGCGATGGTGGCGTCGGAGTGCGCGCAGACGCGCTCGTAGAGCTGGACGATGTGCTCGCGGGACTCGTCGGGGGTGGCCCACATGTCGATGTTGGGCACCTCGGCGTCGGGGCCGTCGAGCCACGGCACGGTCTCGCCGAAGGGCCGCCCGAAGGTGTCGCCGAAGTAGACGATCTCGCAGCCGATCAGGTGCTTGACGAGCCCCAGCAGGTTGGTGGCGGTCGGCGTCAGCGGACGCCGCACCTCGTACTCGGACAGCCCGTCGAGCTTCCACAGCAGCGCGTCGCGGGCTGCCTGCAGATAGCGGTGGAGGTCCGCCTTGGGATCGGTGTCGGCCATGCGCACCAGCATCGCACTGCACCGCACCGCACGAGGGGATGGCCACCACACCCCCGCGCCGGGGGCGCCGGCGGCGGGAGACGTAGGATCGGGGACATGTACTTCTTCCACCTGCGCTAGGCGCCGTCGGCGAGGCGAGGATCCCCCGCCGCCGACGAGGCGGGGCGGCGTAGCGCCGTCCCGGGCCTTGGCGTGGGAGAAGAACAGTCATCATGCGCGACGACGCACACTTCGTCGCTCGGTGCGCCCGCGGTCTGGAACCGCAGTTGGCGGCCGAGATCCTGCAACGCGAACTGGGCGGCATCACCGCGATCGCACACCGCTCCGTGCACGTCAGGGCCTGGCGCCCGTACGACACGGGGGTCACGGCGCTGCGGACGGCGGACGACGTGTTTCTGCTGGCGGCGAGGGGGAGGGACGTAGGAACGAGAAAGGCAGGCGTCCCGGCACTGACGAGACTGGCAGGGGAAGCCGCCCCGGACAGACTGCTCGACCACCGCAACACCCTGCTGGGGAACACCGTCAGTCCCCCGGGGGTGGAGGTATCGGCGTCGTTCCTGGGGAGGCGGAGCTTCAACAGGTACGACGCGGAGGACGCGGTCGGCAACGCACTGGCGGCGTGCCTGAAGGTGCCGTACCACCCGCGCCGGACGGGGACCCCGCCCCCACCGGACTACGCGTCGTGGCGCCTGACGCTGGACGGCGCCGAAGCAACCCTGATGCTCCGCCTCACCCCGCGCCCCCTCCACCGCCGCCCGTACAAGCAGTCGACCGTACCGGGCACCCTGCACCCACCGCTGGCGGCGGCGATGACCAGGCTGGCGGCCATCGGCCCGGGCCACACGGTCCTCGACCCCTGCTGCGGCGCGGGCACCCTGCTCATAGAGGCGGCGCTGGCCCACCCGGAGGCGGCGCAGTACCGGGGCTACGACATCGACGAGACCGCGCTGGAAGCCGCGAGCGCCAACAAGAGGAGGGCAGCGGCGGACCGCATCCGCCTCCAACGGGCCGACGCAGGCAGACTCCCCCTCCCCGACGGGACCGTGGACCGCATCGTGTGCAACCCCCCGTGGGGCACGCAGGTCGCAGCAAAGGCCCGCCTCGCCAAGGCCCCCACAGCCTGGTGGCGAGAACTCCACCGCCTCCTCACCCCCACCGGCACCGCAGTACTCCTCCTCCCCACCCCGACCCCCCTGGCCCCCGCCATCCAAGCCGGCCTCCTCCCCACCCACACCCAACGCATCCACCTCTCGGGCACAACCACCTACCTGATCAAACTGGAACCCAGAAACCCGCAATGACACCACTCCTCCCCAGCGCCAGGGGAGTCGACCGGCGAGCACTCGGTGGGTACGACCGCGCCCATGCGTTCATGACCCCGTTCGCTGCGGTTCGGCGAAGTCTCCGCTTTGTCAGCGTCGTTGGCCGCGCCCTTGCGAGGGGTGCGGTGGCCGGGGTCTCTTGCGTGGTGCCGTTGAGGAGGAGGTCTACGGCGCGTTGGGCCATGGCCCGTAGGGGGTTGTTCCGTGGCCGTCAGAGAGGGGGCCGTGTACGCCGCGTCTGGTGTGCCGTCGAGGCTGACGACGGCCAGCCGTTCGGATACGGGAACGCCGTGCGCCCTGGCCCCGGCGGGGACACCGATGGCCTGTTCGTCCGTTGCCGTGACGAGCGCCGCGGGCATCGCGCCCTCGCCGGTCAAGCACCCGGTCAGGTCGGCCGCCGCGGCACGCGGCCGGACGGCGGCAAGAAGTCGTCCCCCGCTGTCACCGGAACATGGCGCGGATGGCCCTCGCTCGGCGGCAGAGCCGGCGGCGGGGGCCACGACCGGGTTCGATTCTGCGATCCGGCGCAGATCGGAGCCCTCGCCGCCGGCAACGCGGAACGGAGTGCGCTGAGCCGTTTTGGCGTCGGTTGTGGCGTTTTCGTTGCTGGGCGGCTCCAGTCGGGGCAGGTCGGGGCGGGATGAACGATTGCGACGCGGCCGGGACTCGTGCTTGTGACGCTACGCGGTCTCCTGGCGCTGTAGGTGTGGGAGACCGCCCACGGTGGTGTGCCCGGAAATCCGTTAGCTCCCCTCTGAGGTTGCAGCATGAGTCGCCGTACACGAACCACCGGGGGCGGAGGCCATGTGCTGCCCCCGCGCCGGGGGGCCAGGTCGCAGGAGCGTGCTGCGAGCGGGCAGGTCTTCGTGGCCGACAACGGCCGGCGTCGGCGGATGGTCCGGTACGGGATGGCCGCGGCCGGTATCGCCTGTGCGGGCTATCTGATGGTGCTGGTGGCCGGTTTCTTCGGGGCGGGCCCCGGTGGCGGGGCGGCGCCGTGGGTGCGCAAGGGCTCCGAGGGCGGGCAGCCCGCCGCCTCCCCGGCACCCGTGGAATCCGGCAAGACGGCGCCCGCCTCAGCGCCGACGACCCCGCAGGCCGCCCCGTCGCGCACCGCGTCTCAGGCGCCTACCCCCGACAGCACGCAGGAGCCGTCCCAGACCGACGGCAGCGCGGCCTCTCCCAGCAGTGGCCCGACCGCCTCCGCTTCGGCGACATCGGTGCCCGGCGCCACGCGGGGGTCCGGCACCGGTGGAGCCGGTTCCGACAACCGGGCCGATCCTCCGGCGGGCACGGGCGGAGGAGGTCGCCGTTGAGCCGGCACGCGCGACGGCGTGATCCGCGCGCGCACTGGTTCCTGCTGCTGCTGACGCTGACGGTGTGCGTCGCCGCGTTGCTGTTCGAGGGCTTCACCTACCACCAGATCGGCACCGCCGCGCTCCCCGCCGAGTCCTGCGCTGCCCCCGCACCTCGGGAGGTCAGGGACGGGGGGCCTGTGCTCCGCGTGACCGGCGGCACGGTCGAGTCGGCGGCTCCGCCGGACGACGTCGCCGCCCTGACCTTCGACGGCGGGCCCGATCCGGTCCAGACCCCGCGGCTGCTGGATCTCCTGCGCGCGCACCACGCCCAGGCCACCTTCTTCGTCACGGGCGCGGAGGCCGCCAAGCACCCCGGCCTCGTCGAGCGCATCCGCTCAGAGGGCCATGAGCTCGGCTCCTACACCTACACCGCCACCGATCTCGGACAGGCGGGCGCGGTGCGCAGCGCGCTGGAGCTGTCCCTCACGCAGAACGTGCTGGCCGGCAGCGCCGGGGTGCACACCAGGCTGCTGCGCCTACCGCACACCACGACCCCGCAGAAGCTGTGCGCCGCTCAGTGGGAGGCGGCCGAGCGGGCAGGCGGCGACGGGTATCTGATCGTGGCCGCAGGAGACGGTGTTCTGCAATTCGGGCACACCCCCGGCGCCTATACGAAAGTGGCCGACCTGCTGGAGGGACGCTCCGCGGCTGCCAGGTTCACCACCCTTTCCGCGGCGATGAAGCTGCCGGCCGGGTCCGCCGACGCCTCGCTCGCCGCCCAGGTGCGCGGCACCGGGCTGCTGTGGGCACAGGCCGGTGCGCATGCCTTCGCGGTCGGCATGACGTGGCTGCTGGTGGTGGCCGGGGCGCTGACGGTGCTGCGCATGCTGCTGCTGTTCCATTTCGCCCGTCGGCATGTACGCCGGGTACGGCGTGGGCGCGTATCCCGGCGCGCCGGAGAGGTCAGCGAGCTGGTCACCATCATCGTCCCCGCCTACAACGAGGAAGCCGGGATCGAGGCGACGCTGCGTTCGCTGCTGGCCTCCACCCATCCGTACATCCAGATCATCGTCGTCGATGACGGGTCCAGCGACCGCACCTACGAGATCGCGAACGCGGTGGCGGCGCGGGACCGGCGAGTGATGGTCATCCGGCAGGAGAACGCGGGCAAGTCCGCGGCTCTGAACACCGGGCTGACCTGGGCCCAGTTCGACCTGATCGTGATGATCGACGGTGACACGGTCTTCGAACCGGACGCCGTGTACCGGCTCATCCAGCCGTTCGCCGACCCGGCCGTCGGCGCGGTCAGCGGCAACACCAAGGTCGGCAACCGGCGCGGGCTGCTGGGCCGCTGGCAGCACCTGGAATACGTCATCGGGTTCAACCTCGACCGGCGGATGTTCGACCTCCTGGAGTGCATGCCGACCGTGCCGGGCGCCATCGGCGGCTTCCGCCGCCAAGCTCTGCTCGGCGTCGGCGGACTGAGCGAGGACACCCTCGCCGAGGACACGGACCTGACCATGGCACTGTGCCGGGCAGGCTGGCGGGTGGTGTACGCGGAGGACGCCATCGCCTGGACGGAGGCACCCTCCACCGTCAAGCAGCTGTGGAAGCAGCGCTACCGATGGTGCTACGGAACGCTGCAGGCGATGTGGAAGCACCGCCGCGCCTTCGTCGAACGCGGAGCGGCGGGTCGCTTCGGCCGGCGGGGTCTGAGCTATCTGTGGGTCTTCCAGACCCTGCTGCCGCTGCTCGCGCCGATCGTCGACCTGTACGCCGTGTACGGGCTGCTCTTCCAAGACGCCGGGCAGGCGATGCAGGTCTGGTTGGGCTTCACGGCCGTCCAGTTCGTCGCGGCCGTCTACGCGCTGCGGCTGGACCGGGAGAAACCGGGCCCGCTGTGGACGCTGCCGCTGCAACTCTTCGTCTACCGCCAGCTGATGTACCTCGTCGTGATCCAGTCCGTGGTCACCGCGCTACTCGGCGCCCGTCTCGGCTGGCACCGCATGCAGCGCACCGGAACCGCCACCGACACCCTGCGACGCAGCACCCCGGTGGGCTGACCCTTCGACGCAGCTCTGGCGAGCATCACCATCGGCCGGGCCTGTCGAGTGCCTGCCGCGTCTCTCGCCCTCCGGTTCATCACCGAACAGATGGAGGAAGTCGCCTGATGGCCAAGCGACGCGCCCACGGCGGCGAAGGAACCGTCACCAAGCGAAAAGACGGCAGGTACCACGCTGCCGCGTACGTCTACAGGCCGGACGGCACCCGGGTCCGGAAGTCCGTCTACGGCAGGGCCCGCCCGACGTTGCCGAAAGGCTCTCGGAGTTGCAGGAGAAGACCCGGCAGGGGATTCCTGCTGCGACCTCCGCCATGCCGCTCGCGGACTACCTGACGTACTGGCCGGCCACCACCGCACCTGCTCGGCTGAAGCCCGCGACCCTGAGCAGCTACGAGGAACCGACCCGGCTCTACATCGCTCCCACTCCCGAAGGACATACGCCGCTTCCTTGCGGAGTTCAAGGACTCCTGCCTCTGCTGCCGCCGCGGGGTGGATGCGGCCCGCGGCGAGGGCGAGCAGGGGTGCTGCGCGAAGACGAAGTGCTGCCGGCGCCTCCCCTCCGCGCGCACCGTCCAGTACACGCACGTGGTCCTCCGCTCCGCCTTACAGCAGGCAGTGAGGGAGGTCCGGATACTGCTCAAGGCGGCCCGACCCCACCGGCTTTACCCCCTGTGGCCCGTGATGGTCAGCACCGGTCTGCGCCGCGGGGAAGTGCTCGCGCTCACCTGGGACGACATCGACCTGACGACCGGGAGGCTCCGGGTCCGGCGCAACCTCCAGCGGATCCGGCGGGAACTCATCTTCGGCACCCCGAAGACCGCGCGGTCAGTGCGCACCCTCTCATTGCCCAAGCGGTGCGTCTCCGCGCTCCGCGAGCACAGAGAGCAGCAGCTCAAAGAGCGGGCCGCCGCGGGGCTGAAGTGGGACCCGCTTCCGCACCAGCCGAACGGCCTGGTCTTCACCACCGTGACCGGGCGTCCGACCGACCCACGGAGCCTGAACCGCATGCTGACCGTGCTCTGCCGGCAGGCCAAGGTGCGCAGAGTCCGAGTGCACGACCTCCGGCACACGTGCGCGTCGATGCTCCTTGCACAGGGTGTGGACGCCCGCACCCTCATGGAGACCCTGGGGCACAGCGCGATCACGATGACGCTGGACCTCTACGCGCACGTGATGGACACGACCCTCCAGGAAGCGGCCAACCGCATGGATGACGCACTCGGGGAGGACGAGAGCGGAGACGATGACGACGGCTCCGCGGGGGTGCATGCTGTCGCCTGAGCAAGTCGGTTGATGTCAACCGCTGATGTCAAAGGCCCCTGGATTAACGTCCAGGGGCCTTTGACCTGTTGTGTGTGTGGTCGTTGCCGTCACGGTTGCCGTCAGTCCGTCATCCCGTGAGTGGGTAGCGGTGATGCTCTCAACGAGTCGTTAGCCTCAGGGCATGAGTGAGTTCGTACAGGTCTATACGGCGACCGAAACCCGGGAGGCGGCCGTGGCGCTCGGCCGGAGCGCGACACAGGCGCAATTGGCGGCAGGCGTGCAAGTGGTCGGCCCTGTGGTCTCGCTGTTCTGGCACCTGGGGGAGTTCGGCGAGGGCGAGGAATGGCAGGTGATCTTCAAGACCACCGCCGACCGCTACGCGGAACTTGAAACGCACCTGCTGGAGCACCATCCGTGGAACAACCCGGAGATCACGGCCGTCCCGATCACCGCTGGCGCACGGGGCTATCTGGACTGGGTACGTCGGACCGTGGGAGAGGAACCGGGGGGCGATGCGCCGGCCTGAGTCACGCAGCTCGGCGCAACACCTCGGCGACCCCTTCCCATGACCGGTGAGGGTGCAAGCGGGTCAGGAAGGTGCGGGCGCGCTGCCGGGGACGGACGGAGCCGACTCCGGTTGAGAGATCGATGGCCCTGCTGATCACCTTGACAGACTGCTCGACCTCCCCGGCGTCCAGATAGGCGTGAGCGAGCCAGGAGAGGTAAAGGGCCTTGTCCCGCGCATGTGCGTCGTCGAAGTCGGCAAGCGCGGCCTCAAGCTCGGGGACGGCACGCAGCGGGCGGCGCAACTCCGTCCAGCAGCGGCCCTTCATGATCTGCAACTCACGCCCGTCGACCCACGATGCCCAATCCGGCCCCGGCTCGTCGGCGCTGTCGCTCAGGGCCTCCTCTGCTTGAGCAAGCGCACGCTCCGTCTCTTTCGCCTCCCCGGCACGCGCATGAGCCCAGGCCCGGCGCTCGTACAGCAGACCTCGGACGGTGGGACGCACATCGGATCCCGCGGCATTGCACGATGCGACCGCGGTAGCCACCCCCGACGCTGCGCTACTGACCTGCTGGTATGCGAGGAAGGCAAGGGCGTTGCCCTCAAGGGCCGTGTCCTTCGCCTCTCTGGCAGCCTCGTGCGCCCGTCGGTAGAGAGTGGATGCCTCCCGCTGGTCTCCGGCATCGAATGCGGCCCAACCCGCTTGCTGCGCCTGTTCGGCGACAACGGTGAGCAACTGTCTGCCGGTCTTCTCCGAGTAACTGGCGCGGCTCATCAGGCGCACGGTCGCGTCCAGCTCGGCGCGGTAGACGTGGCGTGTGTCTGTCCCGCCTAGAACGTCGTCCAAGCGGCGGAGCCGGGAGGAACGTAACCGCAGGTGCTCTACGTCCCGCTGCCCGAGACGGGATCCCGCCCCGTTCTCGGGGAGCATGCCGGCGACTCCTGCGAGTCCCGTTGCCGCGAGGAACCTCCTGCGCTGCACGTCGTCTCCTTCTTGATCGGCTGTTGCCGCCCTGCTTGGCCAGGGGACACCTGCCGCCCTCGAATGATCAGGCGGGAGCGGCGGTCGATTCCCTTGGCCGCTCGGTGCCCCATCCGGTTCCGCTTGTTCCCACGGACGTGGCGCCAAACCGACGAGGTGACCGGGAACGGCCAGTGCGTCCACAACGCGCGTGATCTTCTCGTAAGTGGTGATCGCGCCTACGCCCCGGGCTAACTTCCCTACCCGCTCGGGCTTGATGTCGCAGGCATCGGCGATCTTTACGAAGCTGATTCCGCCCCATTGCCGTGCCAGCTTGAACACCTTGCCGAAATCATGGCACCGCAGCGCGGCCTGCACATCGGCACGGTTCAAGACGTGGGCCGGCAGAGCGGCTGGCGACATGCGGTCTGACATGCGACTTCCCCGCGATCTGGCTCAACGGATTCATCAGCCAATCCGTTCCCGGAGTGTACCCACCGTGGGTACCCCCCTCGCTGGGAATCGAGATCGGCACCTCCTCTTCCATCCTGTCGGTCATGCGGCTTCAGCAGCTAGACACAGACGGACAAGCGGTGACGTGGCAGTGGCGGCGGCATCCGGGGTGTGTGGCGCTGGCGCGGTCGCAGGTGCGTAAGGCGGTGGCCGGGTGGGGGCTGGTCGGGGTCGAAGAACGGGCTGTGCTGGTGGTCTCGGAGCTGGTCACGAATGCCGTTGTGCATGCCCGTGTGCCGG
Organism: Streptomyces sp. B5E4; assembly: GCF_039871555.1. Taxonomy (NCBI): domain Bacteria; kingdom Bacillati; phylum Actinomycetota; class Actinomycetes; order Kitasatosporales; family Streptomycetaceae; genus Streptomyces; species Streptomyces sp. B5E4. The sequence goes on along the minus strand of NZ_JBDPMI010000019.1, from coordinate 131,526 downwards.
GTCGGGAGGTCGGGACGCGGTTTGTCCGGCTGGACTGTGGGGTGCGTATCGAGGTGCATGACGCCTCCGACACGCGGCCCGTGCCGCGTGCGCCGGATGACAACGGCGGCTTCGGGCTGCATCTGGTTGAGCAGTTCGCGGACCGGTGGGGGGTGGCGGAGCGTGCGATCGGCAAGACCGTGTGGGCCGTGGTGGTCGACCCGGAGAGCGCGGGGGGACCTCGGGGAGGGCGGGGGTGATGCGTCATGCGGTAACGGCTGATGGTCGTGGCGTGGATCGCGGTCTGCGTGGTGGTCGTGGTCGGGCTGGCCGCCGGGGGCAACTCCGCTTGACCGGGGCCGTGTGCACCGGCCGGCTCCCCCATCCGCGAGCAGGACGGTAGCGAGCAGAGTGAATCGAGGAGGACGGTCATGAAGATGGGTGTGCAGTGGTGGCTGTTGATGGCTGAGGGCGGTAACCCGCAGGATGACAGCGACAGCGGGAACAAGCACGGTGGAGGCGGCTCGGATGAGGGCGGCAACACCAACGACGGCCAGGGCCCGGCGGACGGACGCTGAATGACCACGCCCGAGGTTGCGGAGGCTGGCCCTGAACGGCTGGCCTCCGTGTTACTGGACAAGGGGGTGCTGACCTCCGACTGGCTTCCTGAGTTCGAGGCGGTGCCTCGGCATCTGTTCGTGCCGGATGTCATCTGGCCGGGTCAGGCGGGTATGAACCGGCCTCGCGACCGGGTGATCCGGTCCGAGGAACCGGAGTTGTGGTGGCAGGCGGTCTACCGGGATGCGCCGATCACCACGCAGTGGGATGACGGCGCCTACACCGGCCCCGGCAAAGGCAAGATCCCCTCAAGCTCCAACTCGATGCCTTCCATGGTCTTTTCCATGCTCAAAGCGCTGGACGTGGACGACGGGCACCGCGTGCTGGAGATCGGCACCGGAACGGGCTGGAATGCGGCCCTGCTGTCGCACCGGCTCGGCTCGCCCCACGTCGTCACTGTGGAGGTGGACCGGGCCGCCGCAGAGGATGCCCGCCCCCGCCTGGCCGTGGCCGGGTGCGATCCGGTGACTGTGGTCGGTGACGGCGCCCAGGGCTACGCGCCGCTCGCGCCGTATGACCGGGTGATCGCTACCTGCTCCGTCAGCCGGATCCCGGCCGCGTGGATCGAGCAGACCAGACCCGGCGGCGTGATCGTCGTCCCCTGGGGGCCAACGTACGGCGGGGAAGCAGTCGCCCGGCTCACCGTGGCCGACGACGGCACCGCCTCCGGCCACTTCGTGGGCTCCTCGGCATTCATGCGGTTGCGCGCGCAGCGCACTGCCCGCGCGCACGTGCGTGACTACCTCAAGGGCCGTCCCTGGCCAGCAGACGGTGCCAAGTCGGTGACCTCGCTGTCCCCGGATGACGTGGGGGACTGGGTGGTGATGTTCGCCATCGGTCTTCAGGTGCCGGCGGCGTTTCCATGGATGGAGTCCTACCCGGACGGCTCGTACACGCTGTGGCTGCGCGACGCTGCTGTCACCTCCTGGGCGACCGCGGACTACGAACCGGACCGCAGCGAATTCGAGGTGGTGCAGTCCGGGCCCCGGAAGCTGTGGGATGAGGTCGAGAGGGCCTACCGCTGGTGGAGCGAACACGACCGCCCCGGCTTCGACCGCTTCGGACTGACAGTCAGCCCGCACAGTCAGTGCCTCTGGCTCGACACCCCCGGCAACCGGGTACCGGTGACTGCCAGGTAGACCCCCGCCTGATCCTGCGTCGTAGCTCCGCAGGATCAGGCGAGCAGGGCGGGTCCTCGGGCATAGCTCGATCCGCGTGACCACGGACATCTACACGTTCGTGCGCCACGACGCACAGCGCTCCGCGTTCGAGCGCATGAGCGACGCCCTGGGCGCCGACGACGTTGACGGCAACGGGCATGACGATGACGCCGGTACGGCCGGGAGGCTGGTCGCGGTCTGATCTGCTCCGCCCGGCGGTTGCCGTCAACCACCGCCGTCAGCACTACGACAAGAGCCCCTGCCGATTACTCGACAGGGGCTCTGAGCTGCTGCGCGCTCGGCAGGATTCGAACCTGCAACCTTCTGATCCGTAGTCAGATGCTCTATCCGTTAAGCTACGAGCGCCCGCTTTCGGGCATTGGCGGCCCGGCTGGCGTTGCGGGCACAACTTTACATGACCCTCCGCGCCAGGTGAAATCCGATTCCCGCACCCCCGCCGACCTGCGGAAACCGTGTCTCCCCGGGACATGCAGAGAGCCCGCGCCGTACGGCACGGGCTCGCTGGTCGGGTGGCGGAGGCGGAGGGATTTGAACCCTCGATGGGGGGTAAACCCCAAACCGCATTAGCAGTGCGGCGCCATAGACCAGACTAGGCGACGCCTCCCGCACATCTGCCGGTCAAGCAGGTGTGTGCAGATGATGGCACAGGCGGCGGGGCCGCTGCCAATCGCACCCACCGTACCGGTCACCGGGCCGTCTGGGCAAAGGCATTGCCGGGGTGCGGGGTCGGGGCGAAGGGGAGGAGCCGGGGCGGAGCGGGCATAGCATCGGTGTACGGGCCGTTTCGGTTCGTAGGCCTGTGGTCACGATGCGACAGCACCGCTGGGAGGCGCACGATGGCGTCCGTCCGCCGGAAGGGCCGCGGCGCCCGCGTGAGCATCTGGCTCACCGGGCGGGCGCAGGGGCGGCGCAGGGGGTACGCACCTGCCGTGGGGGAGGCCGGCGGGCTGGATCTGGGGAAGATCGTCGCGGCCACCGTGCGGTTGCTCGACGCCGAGGGGCTGGGGCGGCTGTCGATGCGGCGGCTCGCCGCCGAGCTGGGCGTCACGGCCATGTCCGTCTACTGGTACGTCGACACCAAGGACGAACTCCTGGAGCTGGCCCTCGACCACGCCTACGCCGAGTTGGACCTCCCCGCCGAGGACGGCGGCGACTGGGCCGCGCAGCTCCGGCAGCTCGCGCACGAGCACCGGCGCATGCTCGTCGCCCACCCCTGGGTCTCCCGCCTCGCCGGCGAGTATCTGAACGTCGGGCCGCACGCCATGGCCTGCGTCACCGCCGCGCAGCGCGCGATGCGGCGGGCCGGGCTGCCCGAGGAGTGCCTGACGGGCGGGCTGTCGCTGCTGTTTCCGTTCTCGTACGGGTTCGGGGGCGCCGGCGGGCGCTGGGCGGAGCTGTGCCGGGCGACGGGCGTGTCGGAGGCGGCGGCGGAGCAGGCGGGGGTGCCGGAGGACGAGCGTTACCGCGAGTTCGTACGGACCCTGCGGGAGCATCCCGAGTACGTGCAGCCGCCCGCCGCGGCCGCTCCGGCGCCGGCCGTCCCCCTGCCTGCCGGTCCCGCTTCCCGGGGCTCCGTGCCCACCGGCTCCGCGTCCGCCGGCCCCGTTTCCGCCCTCTCCGGGCACGAGCAGCGCGACCGCGACTTCAACTTCGCCCTGGAGTGCGTCCTCGCCGGCCTGGCCGCCATGCGCGACCGCGTCGCCGAGCAGGTCGGGCCCACCATCACCCCCGCGTGAGTTCCTCGACCCGCCGCTCCGCCGGGGCCGCCTGCTGCAAGCCGCTGCGCGTCCGCAGCGCCACCTCCTTGATGCACGCCACCATCACGAACGCCAGCAGCGCCGCCGGCGCCGCGAACAGGAAGATGTCCGCCAGCCCGTGCCCGTACGAACTCTCCACCACCGTGCGCACCGGCACCGGCAGCTCCGCGAGGTCCGGGATCGCCGTGCCGTCGCCGCCGGCCTCGCCCGCGGCGCGGGCCGGGGGGATGCCGAGGTCGTGGAGGCCGTCGCGCATGTAGCCGGAGATGCGGCCGCCGAGGACCGCGCCGAGGGCGGAGACGCCGACCGCGCCGCCGAGGGAGCGGAAGAACGCGACCGCCGAGCTGGCGGCGCCGAGGTCGGCGGGGTCGACCTGGTTCTGGGTGCAGAGGACCAGGTTCTGCATCATCATGCCGATGCCCGTGCCGAGCGCGGCCATGTAGATCGCGATGTGCCAGTACGGGGTGTCGTAACGCATGGTGCCCAGCAGGCTGAGCCCCGAGGTGAGCAGCAGCCCGCCGGCGACGAGCCAGACCTTCCAGCGGCCGGTACGGGTGATGACCCACCCCGAGATCGTCGACGACAGGAAGATCCCCATGATCATGGGGATGGTCAGCAGGCCCGACTTCGTCGGGGTCTCGCCGCGGGCGAGCTGGAAGTACTGGCTGAGGAAGACCGTCGCACCGAACATCGCGATGCCGACGAAGAGGGAGGCGAGCGAGGCGAGGGTGATCGTGCGGTTGCGGAAGAGGCGTAGCGGAAGGACCGGCTCCGGCACCCAGGTCTCGACCCACAGGAACGCCAGCCCCAGCGCGACCGCGCCGCCGGTCATCGCGAACGTCTGCCAGGACAGCCACGCGTACGACTCGCCCGCCAGCGTGACCCAGATCAGCAGCAGCGAGACGGACGCGCTCATCAGCATCGCGCCGCGCCAGTCGATCGACACCTTCCGGCGCACCACCGGCAGCCGGAGGGTCTTCTGGAGGACGACGAGCGCGAGGATGGCGAACGGGATGCCGATGTAGAAGCACCAGCGCCAGCCCAGCCAGCTCGTGTCGGTGATCACGCCGCCGAGGACGGGGCCGCCGACGGTGGCGACGGCGAAGGTGGCGCCGAGGTAGCCGCTGTAACGGCCGCGTTCGCGCGGGGAGATCATCGCGGCGAGGATGATCTGCGCGAGCGCGCTGAGGCCGCCGACGCCGATGCCCTGGACGACGCGGCAGGCGATGAGCATGCCCGTGCTCTGGCTGAGGCCGGCGACGATCGAGCCGGCGACGTAGATCACGAGGGCGAGCTGGACCAGGAACTTCTTGCTCGCGAGGTCGGCGAGCTTGCCCCACAGGGGCGTGGAGGCGGTCATCGCGAGCAGGGCGGCGGTGACGACCCAGCTGTACGCGCTCTGCGTGCCGTCGAGGTCCGCGATGATCCGGGGCAGGGCGTTGCTGACGATGGTCGAGGAGAGGATGGCCACGAACATGCCGAGCAGCAGGCCCGAGAGGGCCTCCAGTATCTGCCGGTGGGTCATGCCGGGAGATTCGACTTTAGTTTGTTGCACTAAGCAACAGTATGACGAATGGTTGCCGAAGGCAATCGATGCCGGGGCGGGGGCGGCGGGGCCGGGCGGAAGGGGGCCTTCCCCCCGCTGACAGGCGTCCGGGGCGTTCGCTAGTGTCCTGCTCCATGGCTCACAATCCGCAAGGTCAACAGCCCGACCCCAACTACGACCCGGCCGGGAGCACGCAGATGTTCCGCGCCTTCGTGGACGAGGGCGGCGGCCCGCAGACGCGGGGGCCGCAGCAGCCGGCGGCCGCGGCGGCGAGTTCGGGGCCGCGGGTGGGGATGATCATCGGGATCGTCGTCGCGGTGGCGGTGCTGGCGGGAGTGGTGTGGCTCGCGGTGGGATGAGCCGCCGGCCGGGCCGGGGGCCGTGGGCCCGCATGAGGGGTGCCCGGTTCTGAGTTCGGGGCCGGATCCTGGTCCTGGTCCCGTCCCGGGTCCCGCGTACTGCGTCCGGGGCGGGCGCTTGCGTAGTCCCCGTGGTCTTCAGGGGTCGCCTACGGCGCCTTCGCCCTCCGCGCTCCCGTAGACGCGGCTTACGGTGCCGTCCAGGGCACCTGCGCGTACGGCATACGGCGTACGAGCCGGGGCCGGCCCCGCGCCGGCCCCCGTCGTCAGTCCGCGATCAGCCCTGCCCGAAGCTGCGCCAGGGTCCGCGTCAGCAGCCGGGACACGTGCATCTGGGAGATGCCCACCTCGTCGCCGATCTGGGACTGCGTCATGTTCCCGAAGAACCGCAGCATGATGATCCGCCGCTCCCGCGCCGGGAGTTGAGCCAGCAGCGGCTTCAGCGACTCGCGGTACTCCACGCCCTCCAGCGCCGTGTCCTCGTACCCGAGGCGGTCCGCGAGCGAGCCCTCGCCGCCGTCCTCCTCCGGGGCCGGGGAGTCGAGGGAACTGGCCGTGTACGCGTTGCCCACGGCGAGGCCGTCGACCACGTCCTCGTCGGACACCCCCAGGTACTGGGCGAGTTCCGGCACGGTCGGGGAGCGGTCAAGCTGCTGCGCGAGGTCGTCGCTCGCCTTGGTGAGCGCCAGGCGCAGCTCCTGCAGCCGGCGCGGGACGCGCACGGACCAGCTCGTGTCGCGGAAGTAGCGCTTGATCTCGCCGATGACCGTGGGCATGGCGAAGGTCGGAAACTCGGTGCCGCGCCGGCAGTCGAACCTGTCGATCGCCTTGATCAGGCCGATCGTGCCGACCTGGACGATGTCCTCCATGGGCTCGTTACGGCTGCGGAAGCGGGCCGCGGCGTAGCGCACGAGGGGCAGGTTCAGCTCGATCAGGGTGTCGCGCACGTACGACCGCTCGGGGCTGTCCCCGGGCGGCAGCTCGGCGAGGCGGAGGAAGAGGGCGCGGGAGAGCGTACGGGTGTCGATGCTGCCGGAGGGGGCGGTATCGGGCTCCGGGGCGGCGTCGTCGGCCGGGGCGGCGGGGGCCGGGATGGCCGGGGCGGCGGCGTCGGGCGGGTTCGGGGGCGCCGCGACCCCGAGGGGTGGTGGCGGTGCCGGTGGCGCCGGGGCGTGGGCCGCGGCCGCCGGGTCCGGGGACGGGTCCAGGATGCGGTCCGGGCCCTGGGCCATGGCGGCCCGGGCGTCGGGGAAAGCCGCTTGTGCGCCGAGAGGCGCGACTTCGGTGAGCATCTGCGAGCTGCCCAGTTCTGCGGACATGCCACCCCCTTGAGGTCGCGGACGGTTCCAGGCCGCCCCTCCCCGTGAACCGGCGGGAACCTCGACTCCCGCCGGACCGCCGAGAGAAGCAGCCTCCGACTGACTTACCGGGTGCCGGGGCATGCCAAACACCGTTCCAGCAGAATGTCACAAGTCGGCAACGCGCTGTAGCGCCAAGTCGACATATACGCGCAGATACGGAGCCTGCGCGTCAGGGGTGACCTCGAAGAGTCCTACCCGATCCGGTTAGGAATCGATCCGGTTTGCGGATCGCAGTCGTGCGAAGCTGCGCGACAGCAGCCGGGACACGTGCATCTGGGACAGCCCGAGCTCGGCGCTGATCTGCGACTGGGTCATGTTGCGGTAGTAGCGCAGCATGAGGATGCGCTGTTCGCGCTCCGGCAGTTGGACGAGGAGGTGGCGTACGAGGTCGCGGTGCTCGACGCCGGCCAGCGCCGGGTCCTCGTACCCGAGCCGGTCCAGCAGGCCCGGCATGCCGTCGCCCTCCTGGGCGGCTTCGAGGGACGTGGCGTAGTACGAGCGGCCGGCCTCGTGGCAGGCGCGCACCTCGTCCTCGCCGATCTTCAGATGCGCGGCGATCTCGGCGGTGGTGGGCGCGCGGCCGTGCCGTACGGTCAGGTCCTCGGTGGCGCCGCTGACCTGGGCCCACAGCTCGTGCAGCCGGCGGGGGACGTGGACGGTGCGCACGTTGTCCCTGAAGTAACGTTTGATCTCGCCGATCACGGTGGGCATGGCGAAGGTCGGGAACTGTACGCCGCGGGCCGGGTCGAAGCGGTCGATGGCGTGGATGAGGCCGATGGTGCCGACCTGGAGGACGTCCTCCATGGGCTCGTTGCGGCTGCGGAAGCGGGCGGCGGCGTAGCGCACGAGGGGCAGGTTGGCCTCGATGAGCGCGGTACGGACGCGGGTGTGCTCGGGGGTGCCGGGTTCGAGCGCGGTGAGCTGGGCGAAGAGCGCGCGGGTGAGGGCGCGGGAGTCGGGTTTACGGGGCGCGTCGGGGTCGCCGGGATCGCCGGGGTCGGCGGGATCGGGGTCGGCCGCCGCCGCCGGCCCGTCGGCGGCCGGAGGGCCGGGTGCGGCCGGCGCGGGAGCGGGGGCCGGGGCCGTCGTGGCGGCCGGCGCCTGGTCCGGAGCCGGGGCCGGAGCGGGGGGTGAGACCGGCGGGGAGGCGGGTGGGCCGGGGGCGGGCGGGGCCGTACGAGCGGACAACGGCTGCACCACACCACCACCCCTTCGCGACCACGTGACGTACGGCCGGCGTCACGGCGCGCACTGCAGACGAAACCGGCAAATCCGGAGAAGCGGTCATAGCATCACAAGAGATGCGCACTCTGTGCAAGCACCGTAATTTGCCGTGTTGGCGGCCAGTTGGCCGCCGCTGCGCGCCCCGGCCGGGAGCCGTTCGGCCAGGCAGGAGGACTGATCGCCTACGGGCGTACGGGGCCGATCGCGTGGTCGGCGATCACCCGGGTGGGCAGCCGCCCCGGGGCGGCCGTCCCCGGCGCGCGAACCCCGGTGTCACTCGGTGTCACCCGGTGTCACTCGGAGGAGGAGGCGTCGTCGAGCAGGTCGGACATCACGTCGCCGATGGCCTTGGCCAGCTCGGAGATCCACTCGAAGACGACCTGCACGAGGTCGGCCGCCTGCGAGGGGGAACTGATGATGGAGTAGACGGCGAAGAGCCCAAGGAGCCCCAGCGCTATCTTCTTGTAGTCCACGAGCGTCGATGCCTCCCCTGTGCGGCACACGCCCGTTCCCGCTCTCTCCCCAGGCGCAGTCGCACGATTCTATCCGCGCTTGGAGTGGTACCCAGGTTTTATGGACTAAAGGCCCGGTCACAGGGGGCTTTTGCGTCTCACGCCCGCGGTCGTGCCCGGCGCACCATGGACAGGGAGCCCCGCCGGGCCCGGCAGGACCCCGGCGGGCTCGGGGCGGGCCCGCTGCGCGTCCGCCGCGGCTACTCCCCCCTCGCTGCGGCAGGTCGTAGGGCCCACCCCTCCGCGGGGGGAGGCGGCCGGTTCCCCCCGGGGCCGCCTCCCCCTCCGCAGGGCCGCCTGCGGGCGGCGGGCCGTACCGGAGGAAGACGCCGCCGCACCGTGACCCGTGCCCCGGAACCCGGAACCGGGGCCGGGACCGCGCAGACGCGCCCACATCCGCGAAGCGTTCCTCGAACTCGCCTGCTGCCTCATCACCCACCGACAACTCAACTCACTGTGTCAGCCGTTGTCATCGACGCCAGTCCTGCACCAACCCCGGCTCTGCCGGGCAGCCTGGGCCCCGATCCGCTCTCAACGCCCGCCCGGGCCAGGCTGCTGCCACCGATCGTCGACCGGGGCTGATTGATAGCTCCGGGGGCGGTGATCCGCTCAGTCATCATGAGGACCAGGGGTACTTGACAAAGGGGCCCGTGGGCATCGCCATATACCTCACCGCAATCCTTGGTGCTACGCGTCCCCTGCCCCCGGGTGATACCCGGGCGTGAGCACATGCTGGGGATCGAATCGCTCCTTCGCTCGTCGGACCGTCGGCCAGACAGGGCCGAAGTGCTCCGCCCAGTCGTCCGCGGTGAGCTCCAGTGCGCTCACGGGATACAGACACCCGCCGGCGTCCCGGACGCGACGTACAGTGCCCGGTTCTGTTCCAGCATCCGCTCGATCCGGTCGGCGTCGTGTGGGCCCGACCGGATCAGGTGGAAGGTGAAGACGGCCGGCTCGTCGGGGAGCCGGACGAGGGGCGTCGCGATGCCGCGCGGGGTGATCGGGCAGAGCATGATCCGGCCGAGGTCACCGAGGTCGCCGGGCGCGAGATCACGAAGCACGCCGGTGTCAGCGTCCGGGCGGTGTCCATCCGGGGTCGCGGCCGCTGAGCCCCACCACCTGGTCCAGCAGCGGTGCGTCCTCCGGCACCGCGATGACCGGCCCGAACATGCCGGCCCGCGCGGGCCCGTCGGGCGTGGCCGCCAGCAGTTCGTAGGAGACGCGCAGCGTTTCGTCGTCCGGCTCGTACGTCCGGCCGGTGGCGCGGGCGAGGTCCCAGCCGTGCAGGAGCAGCTCGTTGAGGGCGACCCGGCCGGCCACCGCGGCCGGGAGGGTGATGCCGCCGGCCTGGGTGTCGCCCTCCCAGGCCGCGGGGTCGTGCCACGCCTCGGCGAGCTCGGGTAGCTGCCGGGCGAGCTCCTCGCGCCAGCCGGGGCCGATGTCGGGGCGCGGCCCGGAACTCGGGTCGGTGCCGGTGGTGGGGCCGAGGTCCTTGCGGCCCGCGTCGCGGAACGCGGCTGTGAGGCCGACCAGGTGGCCCAGCAGGTGGCGTACGGCCATGCCCTCGCACGGCGTGGGGTCCTCCAGCCGGTCGTCGGGGACGCCGGCGGCGAGCAGGGCGACAACGGTGGTCTGCGGGCCGAGGTCCGGGTGGGCGGCCGGTGCGGCGGGGCTTGTGTCGGTCATGCGGAGTTCCTTTCGTGGCGTTACTGCCTCCACTGATCGTGACTCGCGCAGGGCGCGAAACTCATCGCCGAACCGCCGGCCGTCCCACCCCGCGTATGTGCGGCTTCGTCGTCGGCCAGGAGGCTTACGGCGATCCGGAGTTCGCGGCGCCGGCGCCCGGTATCGACGAGACCCGCGGACCGGCGGGGCCGTGGGCGGGCTCGTCCGGAAGCCGGACGGAAACGGGCCGGACGATGAACCGGCCGGCTGAGACCCAACGAAGGCCCCGGCAGCACGAAGGGCGGACCCGGTCGGATCCGCCCTTTCGTCTACCTGCGGTAGCGGTGGGATTTGAACCCACGGTGGAGTTGCCCCCACACTCGCTTTCGAGGCGAGCTCCTTCGGCCGCTCGGACACGCTACCGCCACGCAGCTTAGCCCACCCGCCGCCGTGAGCAGAAATCGTTACGGGCGCGGTCCGTCCGCCGTCGGGGCGTCGCGGAAGAAGGCGGTGAGCAGGGCGGTGGCGGCCGGGGCGAGGACGTGGGGGATGACCTCGGGACGGTGGTTCAGGCGGCGGTCGCGGAGTACGTCCCAGAGGGAGCCCGCCGCGCCCGCCTTGGGGTCGCGGGCGGCGTAGACGACGCGGTCGACGCGGGCGAGGACCGCCGCGCCCGCGCACATCGTGCACGGCTCCAGCGTGACGACCAGCGTGCAGCCGGTCAGCCGCCAGCCGCCCAGCTCCGCCGCCGCCGCGCGCAGCGCCAGGATCTCCGCGTGGGCCGTCGGGTCGCCCGTCGCCTCCCTCTCGTTCCGTGCCCCGGCCAGGATCCGGCCCCGGGGAGGTGCCTCGATCAGGGAGGCGTACGAGGCTCCGGACGCGTTCACCGGGCCCACGACCACCGCGCCCACCGGCACGTCTCCCGTCTCCAGGGCGCGCTCCGCCTCGGCCAGGGCCAGCCGCATCGGCGGTGCCCACAGCTCCTCGTACGGGCCGCTCTCCCCTTCTCCGCCGGGCTCCGTCAGCGGACAGTCTCCAGCACGTCCGCGGCGCCGAGCAGTTCGGCGATCTCGTTGACCGCGTCGCCGTGCAGCGCCAGCAGTTGCTTCTCCGAGACCCCGAGGTCCTCCAGCAACTCCTTGTCGCCCACCGGGCCCGCCGGCGCGCCTGGCGGGGCGTCCGGGTCGGCGTCGGGGTCCGCGTCCGAGCCGGTGTCGGCGTCCGGCTCGCCGTCCTCCGTGCCGTCCAGGTCCGTCAGGCTGTCCAGGGCGCTGTCGTCCTCCGGCTCCCGGCCGAGCAACTGGGGGGTGAGCAGGATCTCCCCGTACGCGCTGCGCGCCGCCCCGGCGGCGTTCGAGACGAAGACGCGCGGGTCGTCCTCGCCGTCTATGCGGATCACGCCGAACCAGATGCCCTCTTGCTCGAGCAGCACCAGCACGGTCTCGTCGTCGTCGGCCGTCGCCTCGCGGGCGAGGTCGGCCAGGTCGTCCAGCGTCTCCACGTCGTCGAGCTCTGTATCGCTCGCTTCCCACCCGTCTTCGGTGCGCGCGAGCAGTGCGGCGAAGTACACCGTGACTCTCCCACTGGTCCTAGGTGTGCCGGGCCGGGTGGTCGAGCTTGCCTGCTCTCTCCCCCCGACCAGGGGCGGGGGACCCGCCCTCACCGGAATCGTGACAGAAACCTGCGCCGTCTGCGGGGTCTTCCGCTGTGCGTCGTGAATTGCGCCGCCGCGAGGCCTCCGTTCCGCCGCTCATCGGGCGTCTACCAGCGAAACGTCCGCATGCGGTGGACATGCCGCCGCCGCGCCGCCCGGGCGCGCCGCGGCTGGACGCGCGCCCGCAGCTCCTCGGCTTCGTGCAGGTCGTGGAGGAAGGCGGCGCGGCGCCGGCTGCGGTCGTCGGGGGCCTCGGCCAGCGGATCACCGCTGCGCAGATCACGATCCGGCATCACACACCTCCAGCGTCGAAGCGGGCCGGCCGGACATATCCACCTTGCACCCGGTTGGCGGTTGTGGGTGAACCGCGGCCCGTTTCTTCACGCGTACCCCCGCGGCACACAGGTATCCGTGCCCGGCCGGACCTCGGATAGATTCGGGAGCATGCGGATTCACGTGGTCGACCACCCCCTGGTGGCGCACAAGCTCACCACGCTGCGCGACGAGCGCACGGACTCTCCCACCTTCCGGCGGCTCGCCGACGAGCTCGTCACGCTCCTCGCGTACGAGGCGACGCGCGACGTCCGCACCGAACAGGTCGACGTGCGCACCCCCGTCGCCCAGACCACCGGCGTGCGGCTGGCCCGTCCCAGGCCGCTGATCGTGCCGATCCTGCGCGCCGGGCTCGGCATGCTCGACGGCATGATGCGGGTGCTGCCGACGGCGGAGGCGGGCTTCCTCGGGCTCATACGCGACGAGGAGACCCTGCAGCCCAGCACGTACGCCAACCGGCTGCCCGACGATCTGTCCGGGCGGCAGGTCTACGTCCTGGACCCGATGCTGGCCACCGGCGGCACCCTGGTCGCGTCGATCCGCGAGCTGATCCGGCGGGGCGCGGACGACGTCACGGCGATCTGCCTGCTGGCGGCGCCGGAGGGGACGGACGCGGTGGAGCACGAGCTGGCGGGCGCGCCGGTGACGGTGGTCACGGCGGCGATGGACGAGCGGCTGAACGAGGCCGGGTACATCGTGCCGGGTCTGGGCGACGCCGGGGACCGGATGTACGGGACCGCCTAGTGGCGGGCGACTGACGCCTGGCGGCGAGCGCCGAGGGCCGGGCCGGGGGCCGGAGGGCCGCCGGGTCGCCCTGGGCGTCGCGTTCGGCCGCGGGGCGGGGGCGGCGTGCGCGTGCGCCGGTGTCCCGGCCCCCTTCCGGGTCGTGCGCCGTAGGGGCCTCGGCCCGCCCGTGCGCGGGGCTCCGGCCGGTCCGTCACCCCGGCCCGGACGTCCTCAGTCGCACGCTCCCGGCTTCGTCTTCGCCGGTGTCGCCAGCGCCTTCAGCGCGGCCTTCGCCTCCGCTGGCTCGGTCAGCCCGCGGAACTCGTCGCCGATGATCAGGTCGACCACCGCGCCCTTGCGCTCCACCGCCTTCGGCTCCGCCCGCGCCAGTTGCGTGCCCAGGACCTTCAGCTCGCCGTCCACCGTCCCCGGGGCGCCGAGCAGGACGCCCTCGCCGCGGACCTTCTTGTCGTACGCCGCGGGCGCGTTGTCCACCTTGCCGATCTTGAAGCCGCGCTTCTCCAGCTCGTCGGCGGTCTTCTGCGCCAGGCCGGTCCTGGCGGTGGCGTTGAGCACGTTGACCTTGACGTGGCCCGGGGAGGGCAGCTCGGCCGGCTTCCCGCCGGGACCGCTCTCCCGTCCCTTGCCCTCGCCGGACTTCGCGCCCGTGTCCCGCGGGCCGCAGTCCCCGGGCGTACCGGCCTGCACCGCCTTCTCCTCCTCGCCGCCGCCGGTGAAGGCGTCGACGAGTTGGAGCGTGCCCCAGCCGACGACCGCGACCGCGAGCACGGCACCGAGCAGGGCCAGCACTCTCCTCCGCCGGCGGCTTCGCCGCATCCGCGGATATTTGGTGCCCTTGATGCGGTACGGCCCGCCCATCTCGGGGGGCGTCAGCATGCTCATGGCGGCAGCGTAGTAGCCGGAAGGGGCCGTGCCTACTAAATGATCTACGAGGGTGACCCGGGTCCCCCCGAAAGGGGCAACGGACTGGTCAGTCCAGCTCAAGGACGCGCGCGTGCAGCACCTGGCGCTGCTGCAGCGCCGCCCGCACCGCGCGGTGCAGTCCGTCCTCCAGATACAGGTCGCCGCGCCACTTCACGACGTGGGCGAAGAGGTCGCCGTAGAAGGTCGAGTCCTCGGCGAGCAGGGTCTCCAGGTCCAGTTGCTGCTTCGTCGTCACCAACTGGTCGAGGCGTACCGGGCGTGGCGCGACGTCAGCCCACTGGCGGGTGGACTCCCGGCCGTGGTGGGGGTACGGCCTCCCGTTTCCGATGCGCTTGAAGATCACACGGAAAGCCTACCGGGGATGCGCCTCCGGGCGCAGCAGTGAGGCACAGGAGCGACAAGTCAGCGGCAAGTGCGAAGCAAGGCGCAGGCAAGCGGGGGCCCGGCAGAACCAGGGCGGAACAGGACGGGGGCGAGGCGGCGGCAGGGCGGCGGCGGGACGGGCGGCGGGCGGCCGCGAGGGGGAGGAACGACAGGAGCCCGGGCCGTCCGCCGGCCCGGGCTCCCCTCGCGTCTGTGCTACGCCGTCACGCGCTCACCGCTCCGCGTGGTCGTCGTGCGCACCCCCGCCGCTGCCCTCGTTGCCCTCGGTGGGCACGAACGACACCGGCTCGCGCAGCGAGCTGACGTCGTGCGCGTACGTCCCGACCGCGTGGGCGATGACGTCGATGTTCGCGTCGAACGCCGGCATGCTGATGTTGTCCAGGTCGTCGCACGCCGTGTGGTAGCACGGGTCGTACGCCACGCCCGCCGTGCCGCCGAACTTCACGGCCTGCGCCTCGGTCTTGGTCCCCTCCGCGCCCGTGAAGGTACCGCCGGACGGGATGCCGACCGCGATGAACGGGCCGTAGTCGGAGCGGCCGGTGAAGTCGGTGCCCTCGTGCGGGATCCCCTTCTTGTCCATGAAGTCGGTGATCTGCCGCTCAAGCTGCGCCGAGCCCTCCGGGCCCGCGCCCTCGCCGACGCCGTCGGAGTCGTCGCCGTCGTAGACGAAGAGGCCGTAGTTCGGCGAGGCGACCATGTCGAAGTTCAGGTACAGCTCGATGTCCCGCAACTCGCGCGGGGTCAGCCGGCTCACGTAGTCCGTGGAGCCGACGAGGCTCAGCTCCTCCGCCGACCAGAACGCGAAGCGCACCTGGTTGCGCGGCTTCTTCTCGGCCTTCGCCAGTTCCTTCGCGACCTCCAGCAGGGCCGCGGAGCCCGAGGCGTTGTCGTTGATGCCGGCGCCCTCGGGGACCGAGTCGAGGTGCGCGCCGAGCATGACGGTGCGGTCCTCGGCGCCGCGCCTGGTCTCGGCGATGACGTTCCGCGTGGTCCGCGGCTCGACGATCATCTGGATGTCGACGTGGACGGTGACCTCGCCCTGCGCCAGCAGCGCGGTCAGCGCCTCGCCCTCGGCCTGGGTGATGCCGCCGGTGGGCACCTTGACGGCCTCGGCGTCGCCGAGGGTGCCGTTGAGGACGCCCGCGGTGTTGTTGTAGACGACGGTGGCGACGGCGCCCGCGTCCGCGGCGTTGGCCTGCTTGACGGCGAAGTTGCAGCCGCCGCGCTGGACGAGCGCGACCTTGCCGGTGTAGTCGCCGGCCCCGAAGTCGCCCGGCTCGCAGCCCGAGGTGCCGTCGGCGTCGACGGGCGCGGCGGCCAGCGGCGCGTCGAGGCCGCCCTCGGGGGTCGCCTTCGAGAAGGTCATCGCATATATCTCGATGTCCCGCACCTCGGGCGAGACGACGGCGAACTCGTCCTTCAGCGTCTGGGAGTAGGTGAAGTCGAAGGTGTCGTACTCGACGTCGTAGCCGGCCTGCTCAAGCTGGTCGTAGACGTACGCGGCGGACGCCTCGTACCCCGGTGAACCGGCCGCGCGGTGGCCGTCGTTGCGGTCCGCGATCCGCTGGAACGCCTTGAGGTGCTTGTACGCGTCCGAGGCGCTGGACTTGCGCACCAGCTCACGGGCCAGCTTGTCGCCGTCCTTCGCCGCGGGCGCCGCGCCGGCGGGGGCCGAGCTGGCCAGGAGCAGGGGGACGGCGAGGGCGGCCGCGCCCAGCGCAGCCGTGAATCTTCGAGGGAACACAGGAGTCCTTCCGACGTCAAAGGTGGGCGAACCTGTCCGGCGTGTGGGGTCTCCTGTCCGCAAGGCGGACGGGGTGCGAGCAACCTAGCGACTCGAACGGCGTTGCGGAATGGGCCGGTGGCCGACCCGTTCCGGTTCAGGTGGTCTTCTTCGCCTTCGGGTCCGTCGTCGTGCTCGCCTGCGGCCCGGCCGCCTTCGCCGCCGCCTTCGTCTCCTGCTTGAACGCCCGTACCTCCGCCAGCGTGTCAGGACCGGTGATGTCCGCGACCGACCGGCGGCTGCCGTCCTCGCCGTACGCGCCCGCCGCCTCGCGCCAGCCGTCGGGCGTGACGCCGTACTGCTTGCCCAGCAGCGCGGTCAGGATCTGCGCCTTCTGCTTCCCGTATCCGGGCAGCGCCTGCAGCCGCCGCACGAGTTCCCTGCCGCTGCCGGCGTCGCGCCAGAGCGCTTCGGCGTCGCCGTCGTACTCGTGCACGAGGTACGCGCAGAGCTGCTGGATCCGCTTGGCCATCGAGCCGGGGTAGCGGTGCACGGCCGGCTTCTCGGAGAGCAGCGCCGCGAACGCCTCGGGGTCCTGCGCGGCGATGGCGTGGGCGTCGAGGTCGTGGCCGCCCATGCGGTGGGCGATGGTGTACGGGCCGGAGAACGCCCACTCCATGGGCACCTGCTGGTCGAGGAGCATGCCGACCAGAACGGCCAGCGGGCTGCGGCCGAGCAGCTCGTCGGCCTCCGGCTGCTGCGCGAGACGGACGGTGACGTTCATCCGGGCATCATCGCAGCCGGCGGTCGCGGCCCCGCCGGGCAACACGCGGGCCCCCGGTGCGCGCCGTTGCGCACCGGGGGCCGGGTACCGGACGGCGTCCTGCTCAGGCGCCGGCCGGGAGCTGCTTCGCGCGGTGGCGGATGCGGACCGCGGTGGCGATCTCGATGACGCCGACGGCCAGCAGCCAGGCGCCGGTGAGGTAGGTGAGGATCGCGATCGACGTCAGCGGCGACACGATCAGCACGATGCCGGCCAGCGCCGAGATCACACCGAGGCCGATCTGCCAGCCGCGCGCCGGCATCGCCTCGTCGGAGCCGGCGGCCACCGCCTGGGTGATGCCGCGGAAGAGCCAGCCGATGCCGATCCACAGGGCGAGCAGCAGGACGGACTGCAGCGCGCTGCGGAAACACAGCAGGCCCAGCAGGATGCACAGGGCGCCGCTGATGAACGCCATCACGCGCAGCCCGGTGGAGGCGTGCGTACCGAATGCGGCGACGAGCTGCATCACGCCGATGACCAGGAGGTACAGGCCGAAGAGGATGCCGACGACGCGGAGCGTCTCGCCGGGCCAGGCCAGCGCGAGGACGCCGAGGACGAGGGCGGCGACGCCCGCGAGCAGCACCGCCTGCCAGGCGCCTCTGGCGAGGAGGCCGAGGGGGCCTTCCGGGACAATCTCGCGCTCGCGGTGGGCGGTACGTTCCGCGCCGCCGCCGGGCGGCGGGCCGGCGTGTTCGTCGCCTTCGACGACGCTGAGCCGGCGCTCCCGGGGGGTGGCCGGGGAGGCGGCCAGGGGGTCGTCCACGCGGCGGGTGCGGTCGCCGACGGGGCGTATGCCCTCGTCGGCGGAGTCGCCGGGCTTTTCGGGGCGGCCGCCGTGCGGCGCCGGTTCGGTGCTCATGCTCCAGGCTGTGAGCGGTTCCGGCCGGGCTGCCACCGGCGCTGGGCCGTACGGGTGACCCGTACGGCCGCGCGTCAGCCCCGCTCCAGCTCCTCCGCGAGCACCGTCAGGTGGCTGCGCCGCACTTCCTTCGTGCTGGTCACCAGCGTCAGCGGCCCCTGCTCGTACAGCGCGCGCAGATGCGCCAGCGCCGCCGCGCGGTCGTGGTCGGCCAGCTCCGCGCGGTAGCGCTTGACGAAGTCCGGGTAGCGGTCGAAGTCCGCGTGCAGGAAGTGGCGCAGCTCGTCCGAGGGCGCGATGGCCTTCAGCCACTCGTCGATGTGCGCCTTGTCCTTGGCCATGCCCCGGGGCCAGATCCGGTCGACGAGGACGCGGGTGCCGTCGTCGGGGGCGGGGGCGTCGTAGACACGTCGGATCCGAGGAGGTGCGTGTTTTGTCGCCATACGTCCACGGTAGCCGTGCGGCGAGCCCCCCGCGCCCGCCGCACGGCCCCGCTCACTCCTCGCCGGCCGCGTGTCCGTCGGCCGCCACCGCCCGGAGCAGGCCGCCCGCCGGCGGCACGGGCCCGCCCGCCGGAGAGCCGGCCGTCAGCCGGGGGAGCAACTGCGCCGTGAGGAGGGTCGAGAGCGCGGATCCGTCGACGCCGCCGCCCCCGCCGCCGTCCGTGCGGATGACCGTCGGCCGCGGCGCGCTGCCCGCGAGCACCGCGCCCACCTCCAGCCGCCGCCTGGCCAGCTCGTACTGCAGCACCGCGCGGTTGTCGCGGTACGCCTGCGCCAGCCGTCGCTGCGCCTTCGCCTCGTTCTCGGCGGCGATCAGGCCGCTGCGCCCGCGGGTCTCGATCTCGAAGCGGACCTTCTGCGCCTCGGTCTCCTGCTGCTCCAGCAGCCGGGCGACCTCCTCGCGGGCCCGGTTCAGCGCGGCCTTGACCTCGACGAACCGCGCGTCGCGCGCCTTCTTGGCCCGCTCGATGTCCATCTGCAGATTGTCGATGCGGCGCTTGCGGGTCAGACCCCACTCCTGCTCGTACGCGGTCCGCTCCTTCGCCACCCGCTCGCGGGTCGCCAGGTGCTGCTGGTACTGCGCGGGGAGCTGGACGTCGGGGATGTTGGCGCCGGTGATGCGCACGCCGTAGCGGGCCAACTGGCGGTTGAGCAGGTCCTGCATGTCCGCGACGTCCGAGCCGCGCAGGTCGTACGCCCGCTCCGTGCGCACCTGGCGGGCGCGCTGGCGGATCGCGTCCTGCACGGCGCTGGAGAGCACCAGGTCGAAGTTGCCGGCGCCGATGGTGCGGACGAAGAGCACGGCGTCGTTGATGCGGAACTTCAGGAAGAACTCGATCGAGCGCAGCGGCACGTTCTCCTGCGTCGGGCAGGCCATGACCGGTGCCGAGTACGGGATCTCCGTGGCCGTGTCGACGACGAAGTCCACCCGCGACCAGGGGTGCCAGACGAAGTGCCGGCCCGGGCCCAGCGTGCGGGAGATGGCGCCGTAGCGGGTGAGGACGCCGTTGGTGCCCTGCTCGATCTTCACGATCGAGGAGCGCCACCACCACAGCACGCCGACGACCAGCAGGAAGACCCCGGTGCCGTATGCGGCCGCCGCCAGCGCGTCGTACGCGCTCGCGCTCCAGCCGTCCTCGCTGCCGCTCTGCAGCCCGGCCATCACGCCGGTCGCGAGCGCCAGCAGCGACAGCCACAGCGGCACCATCCACCACAGCCGGCGGCGGTGGCGGGGGATGATGACGGGGATCAGGGTGCCGGCCTCGCCGCCGCGCAGCAGTTGGGGGATGTCGCCCCAGGCCGCGACGAGTTCGGAGATGACCGACCTGCGCTTCATGGCCGTCGTGCTCATGCTCCCGCCTCCTCGTGCCCGTGGTTCGCGGGCCCGAAGCCCGTGCTCTCGTGTCCGTGGCCCTCGTTGGCCACTCCGACTCCGACTCCGGCGCCGACCGCCTGCGGCTCCGTCCGCTCCTCCTCGGCGCCGCCCGCCGGGGCCGGCACCGGTGCCGGCCGCTCGGCCTCGCGCAGTGCCCGGATCTCCGGCTCCCGCTCGGCGATCCGCGCGGCGACCTCGGCCAGCCGCTCCCGTACGGCCGCCATCTCGGCCTCCGAGAACAGGTCCGCGCCGTGCTCGCCGATCAGCTCGCGGGCGAGCGCCAGGAAGTCGACGCCGGCGCCGCCGCCGTCCGCGCCGTCGACGGGGCCGCCGATGCGCAGCAACTGCGGCAGGTGGTCGGCGACCTGCTCCAGGGTGTCGAGGACCTGCTGCTGGTAGCGGTACTCCAGGATCTCCGGCGCCTCGGCCGTCGTCACCGCGCGGATGTCGAGCGCCTGCGCCTCCAGCAGCGCGGCGTTGGCCCGCGCCTCCGACTCGGCCTGGACGTACCGCTGCCGGGCCAGCGCCTCGGCGCGGTTGGTCTCGCGCTCGACGGCGGTGTCCATCTGGGCCTGGTACTGGGCGATGTCCGCCTGGATCGCGGACAGTTCCTCCTCGCGGGTCGCCAGCTCCTTGCTGAGGTCGCCCTCGTCCTGCTCCTTGCGGAGCTGGAGCGAGTACTCGTGGGTGTACGCCTCCTTGGCCATCCGCACCATCTCCGGCGCCGCGAGGTCCATGCGGTACGGCTGGTCGGAGGGCTCGGCGTGGGTGATGTTGGCGTTGGTCAGCTCGACCGCGGGCCGGAACTGGTGGTTCAGCGAGTCGAGCAGCCGGGTGGTGTCCTCGCCGACCATGTCGTAGATGCCGGCGGCCTCCTGCTCGTAGATGAGGCTGCGGATCGTCTCGCTGACGGCGTTGTTCAGCTTCTCCTCGAAGCCGCGCACGGCGCCGAGGGTGTAGACGAACTCGACCGGGTCGCTGATCCGGAACTGGATGAACAGGTCGATGGACGCCTTCACCCCGCCCTTCGTCGGGGCCTCGCGCACGGGCGCGTTGAAGGGGTACTCACGGGTGGTGTTGAGGATGTACGAGACCCGCTTCCACGGGTTCAGCAGGATGACGCGGCCGGGGCCGACGACCTGCTCCAGCTTGCCGAACTTGGTGATCAGGGCGTGACACCCGTCGGGCACCATCACCATGCCCTGCCGCCACCACACGAAGCCGACGGCGAAGATCGCCAGCACCCAGTAGTGGGCGCCGAACAGCGGGTTCGTCACCACGTCGTCGCCGGCGGCGGCCACCGCGATGGTGCCGACGGCGCCGACGACGAGCAGCAGCGAGACCGGCAGCATGCTGAGGAACGAGCGCCCGCGCGGCAGCACCATCGGGCAGATGGCGTGCACCTGCTCCAGCCCCTCGCGCTTCAGTTCGCTGCGGTTCAGCACCTCCCCGGCCTCGTCCAGCGGCACGGACTGCTGTGTCATGACGGTGTCGAGGCTGCCGCCCTGGTCGCGGGCGGCGGGGAAGTCGGCAGGATCCATCCCGTCCTCCCGGGGCGCGTCACTGCGCCGGCCCCGGCCGCCTTCCCTGCCCTCGCGGCCCTGTTCCCCGTCGGGCAGTACGCCGCGGCGGCGCAGCTCGTCCTGGGCGAGCTGCCCCGGGTCGATCCCCTGCATCACGGCCAGCCCCGCGTTTCTCATGGTCTGCGCACGCGAACGTGCCATATCGTCCCCCTCCTCAAGTCGCGTGATCACTCTCCGCAATCACCACCGTTTCGTACAGTCGGGCGCAAGCACAGGCGCGGATCGTGACAACACGGGTACGTGGTCATTGCACGATTCCGGCAGTGAGAGGGTTCAACGGAGCACCTGCTCCGCTATTTCGCTGGGGGGACACCCCGTTGCCGGCGTCCGCGCAGCTCTTTCGCCACGACCGCTACGGGGGCGGCAGGGGGATGGCGGTGAGCCAGGTGGCCAGGCGGCGGAGTTCCGCCGCGTGGGCTTCCGGGGCGTAGTCGTCGGCCGTGGCGGCCAGATAGGCCGCGTCGATCACGGTGACGGGCCAGCGGGCCGCCCGTGCCGGAGGGAAGGGGGGAGTGCGGCCCTTCGCCGCCAGGCGGTCCAGGAGCGTCGTCAGGGCCGCCAGGGTCCGGGCCTCGTCGTCGCCCAGGAGTGCGGCGAACTTCTCGTCGCGGCTCGCCTGGATCAGCGCCGCGGCGATCAGGCCCGGGGGTCGTCCAGGTCCGCGGTGAGGCGGTCGAAGAGGAGGGCGAAGCCCTCCTCGGGGTCGGCCAGCGCCAGGGCGCGGTCGCGGATCTCCGCCGTACGGGCCAGGTCGTCGGCGAAGAGGGCGTGGAAGATCGCCTTCTTGGTGGGGAAGTAGTGGAAGAGCGTTCCCGAACCGATGCCCGCCCGGCGGCAGATGCGCGCCGTCGACGTCCCGTCCACCCCGTTCGCCGCGAACTCCTCCGCCGCCGCGGCCAGGATGCGGGCCCGCTTGCACGCGTGCTGCTCGGGGTTGACGGTACGCATCACCGCCGAATATATCGGTGGGGGACCGGGGAGCGATCGGCGTAGGGTCCCGCCCATGTCTGCTGTCCGGATGCACGCCGACGAGGCGGAAATAGACGCCACTCTCGTGCGGCGCCTGATCGCCGCCCAGTTCCCGCAGTGGGCCGCGCTGCCCGTCGAGCGGGTCGCCTCCGGCGGCACCGTCAACGCCGTCTTCCGGCTCGGTGACGAGCTGGCCGTGCGGATGCCCCTGACCGCCGCCGGTGCCAAGGACGTGGATCTGGAGTTCTCCCATCTACCCCGGCTCGCCGCCGTCCTGCCCGTGCCCGTGCCCGAGCCGGTGGCCGTGGGCGAGCCCGGCGCCGGCTACCCCTGGCCCTGGAGCGTCTGCCGCTGGCTTCCCGGTGCGATCCTGCCGCCCGACGCCGGCATCGCCGCCCCCGGGCCGCTCGCCGGACAGCTCGCCGGCTTCGTCAACGCCGTGCGCGCCGCGGACCCGGCCGGCGGCCCGCCCTCGTACCGCAGCGAGACCCTGGCCGACCGGGACGCGGAGACCCGCGCCGCGCTCGCGCAGCTCAAGCCCGAGGACGGCGTGGACGTGCCCGCCGTGACCGCCGCCTGGGAGGCCGCCCTGCGCGCGCCCGCGTACGCCGGGCCGCCGGTGTGGCTGCACGCCGACCTGTCCCCCGGGAACGTTCTGCTCACCGACGACGGCCGCCTCGGCGGCGTCATCGACTTCGGCTGCATGGGCCTCGGCGAACCCGCCGTCGACCTGATCGCCGCCTGGAACCTCTTCACCGGCCCCGCGCGCGAGGCGTTCCGCGCCGC
The DNA here is from genome assembly GCF_039871555.1 of Streptomyces sp. B5E4. Lineage (NCBI taxonomy): Bacteria > Bacillati > Actinomycetota > Actinomycetes > Kitasatosporales > Streptomycetaceae > Streptomyces > Streptomyces sp. B5E4. Next base: position 108,661 of record NZ_JBDPMI010000019.1, on the reverse strand, counting down.
CGTGGCGGGCGGGGACGGTGCCGACGACGAAGAGGCCGCGTGGGCGCGCGGGCGCGGGTGGGCGCTGTCGATCTCGCTGATCCAGTTGCCGTACTACCGGCACACCAACCCGGTCATGGTCGCCAGCTCGAAGTTCGTCATCGACGAGGTGCTGGCCGACGGGTAGGGTGGCGGCATGACCTGGCGACATTGATTCGTACATACCGCCCGCCCCGAGCGGCGGTTGGCGGCCTGCTTCTACGCGTACTCCTTCCTGGACGACTTCGTCCTGCTCTACCCCGTGTACGCGCTGCTCTTCGCCGACCACGGGCTGTCGCTGTGGCAGGTCTCCTCCCTCTTCGTCATCTGGTCGCTGACGTCCCTCCTGCTCGAAGTCCCCGCCGGGGCCTGGGCCGACGCGTTCTCCCGCCGTCTGCTGCTGTGCGCGGGGCCGCTGTTGTCCGGTGTGGGGTTCACGCTGTGGATCCTGGCGCCGTCGTACTGGGCGTTCGCGGCGGGCTTCGTGCTGTGGGGAGCGAAGGGCGCGTTCGCGTCGGGGGCGCTGGAGGCGCTGCTCTACGAGGAGTCGGCCCGGGCGGGCGCGGCGGAGCGGTACGCGCGCACGCTGGGGCGGGGCCGCGCGGCGGGCACGGTGGGCGTGATGGCGTCGATGGCGGCGGCGGCCCCGGTGTTCGCGGTCGGCGGGTACGCGGCGGTGGGGGCGGCGAGCGTGGCGTCCTGCCTGCTGGGGGCGGCGGTGGCGACGCGGTTCCCCGAACACCGGGCCGCGGAGGGGGCGGAGGCTGCCGTACGGGACGGGGGCGCGGGGTCCGGCGCTCCCGGTGACTCGCCCGGCGCTGTTGACTCCCCCGGACCTGCCGGCTCCGGGCCCGACGCCGAACCCGATCCCGATCCCGGCTCCGACTCCGGCTCCGGCTCCGACGACCCCGACCTCGGCTGGGCCGGCACCCTCAGGGCCGGGCTCGCCGAACTCCGCGCCGACCCCTCCGTCCGCGGCGCCCTCCTCCTCGTCCCCGCCGTGGTCGCCGTCTGGGGCTCCCTCGACGAGTACACCCCCTACCTCGTCCGCGAGGCCGGCGTCGCCGACCCCGCCGTCCCGCTCTACCTGCTGCTCGTCTGGGCCGGCGCCGCCGCCGGCGGACTGCTGGCCGGGCGGGTCGAGGAGCGGGGCCGGGCCGCTCACACCCCTGCGGGGGTGCTGGCCGCGCTGCTCGCCGGGTCCGCGGTGGCGCTGGCGGCGGGCGGGCTGGCGGGGACGGCGATGGGGATCGCGCTGGTGGGGGTCGCGTTCGGCGGGTTCCAGGTGGCGACCGTGCTCGCGGAGGCCCGGTTGCAGGAGCGGATCACCGGCCCGGCGCGGGCGACCCTGACCTCGCTGGCCGGTGTCGGTACGGACCTGGGGACGATCGCGGTCTACGGCGCGTACGGCCTGCTCGGCTCGGCGGCCGGGCTCGGGCACGGGGTCGCGTTCGCGGTGTGCGCGCTGCCGTATCTGGTCGTCGCGCCGGTGCTGCTGCTGCGCGGACGGCGGCGGAGCGGAGCGTAGGAACGCGGCGGGGACCGGAGCCGGTGCGTCAGGACACCGCTCCGGTCCCCGACGCTGCTACGCGCCGCCCCCCGACACCGGTGCGCCGCTGGGCACCGAGGTCAGACCGGCGTACAGGACGTCCGGGTCGGCCGGGCTGACGGCGAGGGCGCCGATGCCGTGGTGGCCCGAGTGCCGGATCGTCAGCTTGTCGTCGTCCGCGTCGTGGCGGTAGAGGTTGGTGCCGCTCCACGGGTCGCCGTACTCGAAGTAGACGACGTCCGCGTCGGTCGGGTCGGGGCGCATCCAGCCGCCGTTGTAGATCACCACGTCCTCGCCGTCCTGGAACTGGTCGACCACGGTCCTGAAGGTGCGGCCGCCGTCGGTGGAGCGGTAGAGGTGCCGGCCGCTCTCGCCCGCCTCCAGCTCGGTGACGTTGAGCGCCTTCGCGTAGACCACCCGCGGGTCGACGGGCGAGATCGCCAGGGAGAAGCCGTTGACCTTGTCGCCCGCGGCGCCCAGCTCGGCGCGTCGCCAGGTGCGGCCGGCGTCGTCGCTGGTGAAGCCGCCGGCGTCGCTCACGCCGACGACGATGCGGTCGAAGTCCGCGGTGGAGACCTTCGCGTCGTAGAACATGGTGTGCGGGCCGACCTCGGCCAGCGGCACGGGCGTGCCGATGGGGCGGAAGCTGCGCCCGTGGTTGGTGGACTCCAGCACCCGGCCGTCGTCGGTGACGGCGCGCAGGTGGCCGGCGCGGCGCGGGTTGGCGGTGAGCCCGTAGAGCCCGCCCAGCTTCTCGCCGTCGAAGGCCGGCATCTTGACGACCTCGTTGCCGTCGACCCGGTAGACGCGGTCGCCGCGCAGCTCCCAGACGTAGGCGCTGCCGTCGCGCCCGGGGGCGACGAACCAGTGGCCCGCCCCGAGCCCCGCGATGGTGCGCCAGCGGCAGCCGGAGTCGGTCGACCGGGTGACCCGGCCGTTGATGTCGGTGGCCAGCAGCCGGTTCGGGGTGGCGAGGGTCTCCAGGCCGGTGACGAGCTGGTAGTACGGCGGCCGCTCGGCGGTGGTGGTCGGGGCGAAGGTGGCGCCGCCGTCCCGGGTGTGGGAGAGCGAGCCGTCGCTGACGACCTGGTCGCACTCCGGTGTGTCCCAGTGCCTGGGGTGCGCGGCGGCGTTGGCGGGAGCGGCGGCCGTGAACAGGCTCGCGACGAGCGCTGCGCCGACCGTCACGGTGGTAATCGCGCGGTGAAGGGGTCTCACCCGGATCTCCTCCTCGATGACGTTGTCCTCACCAGGAAGTACCGTGATCGTCTGGATGTCCACGTCCTTCGGCTGGCGGACGGACGCCATGGCGCCCATGCGCCGCTCGCACTGCCCCCATCAGGCGGGACATATCCGATACGCGCCCGGGGGTCCACGTCCATGTTCGAACCGTTCGGCGTCCTCGCGTCCGACGAGGCCCTGTACCGCCTGCTGCTCCGTCATCCGCCGCTCGACACCGCGCGGTTGGCGGCCGAGGCCGGGCGTACGGAGGCCGAGACCGCCCCGGCGGTCGAGCGGCTCGCGGAGCTGGGCCTGGTCACGCTGCTGCCCGGCGCCCCGGTCCGGCTGGTCGCGACCCGCCCCGACGCGGCCGTCGACCAGCTCACGGTCCGCTGGCAGGACCAGGTCGCCGTGGCCAGGACCGCGGCCACCGCGCTGGTCGCCGACCTGCCGGTCGACCGCCGGCACCGCCCCGAGGACCAGGTGGAGATCCTCTTCGGCCGCGGTTCTGTCGCGGCGCGCTTCGACCGGCTGCAGCGGTCGGTGCGGCGCGAGTTGCTGGTGCTGGACCGGCCGCCGTACGCGCAGGAGCCCGCCGAGCCGAACGGGGCGGAGCTGGAGATACTGGCGCGCGGCGCGCGGGTGCGCGGACTGTACGCGCCGGAGGCGCTGGAGGTGCCGGGCGCGTTCGACGTCTTCGAGGCGGTCGTCGCGGCGGGCGAGCAGGCCCGGGTGCACACGGACGTGCCGCTGAAACTGGCCGTCGCCGACGCCTCGACGGCCATCCTGCCCTTCAGCCGCGAGGCGCACGAGATGGTCGACAGCGCCTTCGTGATCCACGAAGGGGCCCTGCTGGACGCGCTGGTGCAGCTCTTCGAGCTGCTGTGGGCCGCGGCCGTGCCGGTGCCGGGGCGGGGGGAGCCGGCCGGCGGCGCCGCGGGCGAGCGGGCCGGCGAGGCCGAGACCGACCGGCAACTGCTGACGCTGCTCGCCGCCGGGCTGAAGGACGAGGCGGTGGCGCGGCGGCTGGGCGTGAGCGCCCGTACCCTCAACCGCCGGGTCAGCGCGCTGATGCTGCGCCTCGGGGCCCGTACCCGCTTCCAGGCGGGGCTGCAGGCCGCCCGCAACGACGCCATCGACCTCTGACGCAGCCGATGCATCGGAGGTGCCCGGCGGAGTGTCGACTCCCGGCCCCCGGGGCCGGGTCGGCTACAGGACGGCCGCCTGCCCGGTCCCGGGCAGCGCCTCGGCGAGCACCTCGCGGTGCGTGGGCCTGGCGTCCTCGTAGAGCCGCCGGCCCTTCTCCGTCAGCAGGATGAAGATGCCGCGCCGGTCGACGTCGCACATCGCCCGCTGCACCAGCCCCGCGCGCTCCAGCCGGGCCGTCAGCCGCGACGTCGCGCTCTGGCTCAGGTGCACCGCGCTTGCCAGTTCGGCCGCGCGGCACTTGTCGTGGCCGCAGTTCGCCAGGCCCTCCAGGGCCTCGAACTCGCTGACGCCGATGCCGTGCCTGCTCTGCAGCTCGCGCTCCAGCGCACCCCAGACCGCCGCGTGACAGGCCAGGAGGCCGTGCCAGCGGTCCACCAGGGCGCGTTCGGCGCCGACGTCGCTCACGCTCACGGAGCAAAGGTAACATGCGCGTGAACCTAATGCGACTTCATTAAATGCGTTGGCATTAGATGTCTCTGCATGTACTGTGGTCCGTCATGAGCTCTTCCGCACATCTGTCCACCACCTCGACGAAGTGGGACGCCCGCCTGTGGGGCATCCTGCTGACCGTCTCCCTCGTGGTCGGCCTCGACGCTCTCGACGTGTCGATGGTGGGGGTCGCCCTCCCCTCCATCCAGGCCGACCTCGGGCTGTCCACGAGCACCCTCCAATGGGTCGTCAGCGGGTACGTCCTCACCTACGGCGGTCTGCTCCTCCTCGGCGGCCGCACCGCCGACCTCCTCGGCCGGCGGCGGGTGTTCCTCGTCGCCGTCGCGGTGTTCGCCGTCACCTCGCTGCTCGGCGGGCTGGTCGACGACGGCGGGCTGCTGATCGCGACCCGGCTGCTGAAGGGCGTCTCCGCCGCGTTCACGGCGCCCGCGGCGCTCTCCATCATCACCACGACCTTCCACGAGGGCCCCGCCCGCAACAAGGCGCTCGGGATCTTCGCCGTCTTCGGCGCCAGCGGCTACAGCGCCGGGCTCGTCTTCTCCGGCCTGCTCACCGAGGTCGGCTGGCGCTGGACGTTCTTCCTGCCGTTCCCCGTCGCGGTCATCGCGCTGATCGCCGCCTTCCGCGTGCTGCCGAAGGAGGGGCCGCAGGAGCGTAACGGCGGCTACGACCTCCCCGGCGCGGTGACCGGAGTCGGCGCCATGCTGCTGCTCGTCTACACCGTCGTCGAGGCGCCGGAGGTGGGCTGGGGCGCGGCCCGTACGCTGCTGCAGTTCGTTGCCGCCGCGGTGCTGCTGGCCGCGTTCTTCGTCATCGAGCAGCGCAGCAAGCACCCGCTGATCCGGCTGGGCATCCTGCGCTCAGGACCGCTGGCCCGCGCCAACCTCGGCGCCGCCGTGTTCTTCGGCGGGTACCTGGGCTTCCAGTTCCTGGTCATGCAGTACCTGCAGTCCGTGCTGGGCTGGTCGGCGATGGAGACGGCGCTCGGCTTCCTGCCGGCCGCGCTAATCGTCGCGTTCGGCTCGCCGCGGATGGTCCCGCTGATCATGCGGTTCGGCACCGGGCGCACCATCGCGGGCGGCGTGGTGGCGCACCTGCTGGCGTACGTGCTCTTCCTCGCCATCGACCGGGACGCGCCGTACGCGGTCGGCACCCTGCCGAGCATGGTGCTGCTGGGCATCGGCTTCACGCTGGCGTTCGCGTCCTTCAACATCCAGGCCACCGCGGGCATCGAGGACCACGAGCAGGGGCTCGCGGGCGGGCTGCTGAACACCTCGCTCCAGGTGGGCGGGGCGATCGGGCTGGCGGTCGTGACCGCCGTGCTCACCGCCAACGCGGAGGGCGAGACCGGCTCGGGAGCGCTGCTGAACGGCTTCGACCCGGCGCTGTACGTGGTCGCGGCCATGGCGCTGCTGGGCCTCGTCATCGCGCTGACGGGCCTGCGCGGGGCGCGCCGCCCGGAGCGGGAGCAGAAGCCGGCGGAGGACCGCGAGTACGTCTACGCGGCCGACTGACCGACGCCGCCACGACCACGGGGAATCGGGGGTACGCGGACCCGGGCCGGTAAGGCCCGGGTCCGCGTCCGTGCGGGCTCACGCCACCGGGGCGTCCTCGTCGTCGTCCGGCGTCACCCCCAGGCTGTGGAGGAACGCCGCCGCGGCCGGGGAAGGACGGGTGCGGGGCCAGATGAGGCGCTCCTCCCGGGAAGGACCGTCGGCGATCCGCACGGTGGCCAGGCCCGGGAGGCGGGGGGCGAAGGCGCTGGGGAGGAGGGCGACCCCCAGCCCGGCCCGTACGAGATCCGCCATGAAGTCCATCGACGACACCTCGAAGCCCACCGTCCGCCGCAGCCCTGCCGCCGCGAACGCCTCCTCCGACTGCGCCCGCGCCGCCGTGCCCGCCGCGAAGTCGACGAACGTCTCCTCCGCCAGCCGCGCCAGATCCGTCTCGCCCGCGTCCGCGAGCGGGTGGTCCGGCGGCACGACGGCCAGATGCCGGTCCCGTACGAGGATCCGCTCGCGGACCCTCGTAGCCCGGAAACCCGCCGGGACGCCGAGCAGCGCCAGGTCGTACGTGCCCTCCGCGACCGCCCGCACCAGGTTCTCGCTCGCGCCCACCGCCAGGCTGATCCGCACCTGCGGGTACGCGTCGTGGAACTCCTTCAGCGCCGCGGGCAGGTCGACCGCCGCCACCGTCGGGATCGACCCGATCGCCAGCCGTCCGCGCACCTCCCCCGTCGCCGCCGCGACCTCTGCACGGGCCCGCTCCGCCGCCGCGAGGGTGGCGCGGGCGGCGGGCAGGAACGCCTCGCCGGCCCGGGTGGGGCGTACCTTCCGGCTCGTCCGGTCGAACAGCCGGGCGCCCAGCTCCCGTTCGAGCTTGCCGATCTGGTGGCTCAGCGCCGACTGGACGACATGGCAGCGCTCGGCGGCGCGGGTGAACCCGCCGGTGTCCGCGACGGCGACGACGTAGCGCAGTTGTTGCAGCTCCATACGATCCATCGTGATACGAGATGGATCAGATGACAACTATGTGTTGGACTCATCAATGGCGGTGGGCGGAGTCTGGGGTCATGACAACGGACTCGGTCTCCCCGCGTGCGGAGCCCGCCACCCTCGGCCGCGGCCTCCTGCTGCTCATGGCGACCGCCACCGGCCTGTCCGTGGCGGGCAACTACTTCGCCCAGCCCCTCCTCGACCTCATCGGCCGCGACCTGCACGTCGGCAGCACGCTGGCCGCGCTCGTCGTCACCGCCGCGCAGGCCGGGTACGCGCTGGGCCTCATCCTCCTCGTCCCCCTCGGCGACGTGACCGACCGGCGGCGGCTGTCCGTCGCGCTCTTCGTCGCCACCGCCGCGTTCCTCGCGCTCACCGCCGCCGCGCCCAACGGGCCCGTGCTGCTCGCCGGTACGGTCCTCACCGCGCTGGCGTCGGTCGGCGCGCAGGTCGTCGTCCCGTACGCGGCCGGGCTCGCGGCGCCGGAGGAACGGGGGCGGGTCGTCGGCGTCGTGATGTCCGGCATCCTGCTCGGCGGGCTGCTGGCCCGTACCGCCTCGGGGGCGCTGTCCGAACTCGGCGGCTGGCGCACGATCTACTGGGTCAACGCGCTGCTCATGGCCGGCATGGCCGTCCTCCTCCACCGCCACCTGCCCCGGCTGCCGGCACCGGGCACGGGGATGTCGCGCATGTCGTATCCCGCGCTGCTGCGCTCCACCGTCGCGCTGCTGCGCGAAGAGCCGGTGCTGCGGCGGCGGTCGGCGCTCGGCGCCCTGTCGCTGGCCTCGTACAGCGTGCAGTTGACGGCGCTGACGTTCCTGCTGGCGCGGCCGCCGTACGGCTGGTCGGAGTCGGCGATCGGGCTGTTCGGGCTGGTCGGGGCGCTGGGTGTGGTGACGATGACGTTCGCGGGGCGGCTCAACGACCGCGGCCACGTGCAGGCGGTGACGGGCGCGGGCGTGGTGCTGCTGACCGGCTCGTGGGTGCTGCTGGGGGTCGCGGGCGAGTCGCTGCCGTGGCTCGTCGTGGGGATCGTCGGCCTCAACGTCGCGCAGCAGGCGGTGCTCAACAGCAACCAGGCGGTCGTGTACGCCATCCGCCCGGACGCCCGCAACCGCATCAACTCCGCGTTCATGACCAGCTTCTTCGCGGGCGGGGCGGTCGGCTCCGCGCTGACGTCGGTGGTCTGGGCGCGGGGCGGCTGGCCGGCGGTGTCGGCGCTGGGCGCGGTGCTCGGGGCGGGAACGGTGGTGCTGTGGGTGGCGGAGCGCGTGGGGGAGGTGCGGGGTGCCCGGGGCGCCGGGCGAGGGACCGACCGGGACGGCGGGCTACGGACCGACCGGGACTCGGCGCCGCGGACCGACCCGGACTCCGTGAGGGCCCCTGACGCGAACTCCGCTACGGCCCCCGTTACCCGCCCCGCACGTCAGAGGAGCGCCGCCTGATGCGTATCACCGTCTTCGGAGCCACCGGCCAGATCGGCAGCCGCATCGTCGCCGAGGCGCAGGCCCGCGGCCACGACGTCACCGCCGTCGTCCGCACCCCGCGCCGGCCAGGCGACCTGCCCGCCGGCGCCGGGATCCGCATCGGCGACGCGACCAGCGCCGCGGACGTCGCGGCCCTCGGCGCCGGACAGGACCTGATCGTCGGCGCCACCCGCCCGGCACCGGGCGCGGAGGAGCAACTGCCCGCGATGGCACGGGCGCTGCTCGCGGGCGCGGCGGCGTCGGGGGTGCGGCTGCTGCTGGTCGGCGGCTCCGCCACGCTGACGCTGCCGGGCAGCGGCGGGGTGCAGGTGATGGACGGCCCCGACTTCCCGGCGCCGTGGCTGCCCATCGCCCGTGCCTGCGCGGTGCAGTTGGATGTCTGCCGGGCGGCGGAGCCGGGGGCGGACTGGGCGTACGCGAGCCCGCCGCACCTGATCCTGCCGGGGGAGCGCACCGGCGCGTACCAGCTGGGCGGGGACGAACTCGTCGTCGACGAGGCGGGCGAGTCGGCCCTCTCGATGGAGGACTTCGCGGTGGCGCTTCTGGACGAGGCCGAGCGTCCGAAGCACCACCGCACGCGCTTCACGGTGGGTTACTGACGGCCCCGGGAGGGGGACCGGCGCCGCGCGAACCCCGGCTAAGCCCCGCCGCCCTGCTGCAGCGGGGCGAGCGCCGCGGCGATGTGGGCCTCCACCGCCGCGCGGTCGACGCCGAGCCGGGAGAGCACGCCGTCGCCGTTCTCCTGTTCCAGCAGCGCCAGCAGGATGTGCTCCGTACCGATGTAGTTGTGGCCGAGCCGCAGCGCCTCGCGGAAGGTCAGCTCCAGGGCCTTCTTCCCCTCCGCGTTGTACGGGATCAGCTCCGGCACCGTGCCCTCCGCGGCCGGCGGCAGCGACGCGGCGGCCTCCTGCCGCACGGTGTCGAGGAGGATGTCCTGCGCCTTGATCGCCGCCCCGCCGATGGCGTCGGGCTCGGCGAGCAGCCCGAGGACGAGGTGGGCCGGGCCGATCTCGGTGTGGCCCGCGGCGCGGGCCTCGCTCTGGGACGCCATCACCACGTTCTTGGCGCGGGGGGTGAACCGGGCGAAGCCCTCGCTCGGGTCGAGCGTGAGGCCCTCGTCCGAGCCCTTGGTCACGAACCGCTTCTGGGCGGCCTGCCGGGTGACGCCCATGCTCTTGCCGATGTCGGTCCAGGAGGCGCCGGATCGCCGCGCCTGGTCCACGAAGTGGCCGATGAGGTGGTCCGCGACGTCGCCGAGGTGGTCGGCGGCGACGACGGCTCCGGTGAGCTGGTCGAGGACGTCGGGGTGGACCTTCTTGATGGCCTCGATGAGGTCGTCGAGGCGTACGGGATGCGTGGAGCGGTCGGGTTCCGTCATGCTGACAACCGTAGGTTGACACTTCAGCCTGCGTCAACCTGTGGTTGACAGTGTGCTGTCTACGGCTTTCCGGGGTTTACCGGCTCGATCCCTGTCCCCGCGTACAGCTCCGGCCGGAGCGAGAGCACGATCCGCCCCGACGGCCACTCCGCGGACGGCCGGGAAAGATGGACGGCATGGACGATCCGCCAGTCCGTGCCGCGACCGATCAGCGCCCCGGTGGCAAGCGCGGCGACAAGGTCGAGTGGTTCGACATCGAGGCCGGGCAGGCAGGCGATGTGCTCTCCCAGCCCTCCGCGTTCACTCTCGGCGGCGGCCAGGGAGAGCGCGGGAACGTGGCCGATCGCTTCCCCCTCGGCGGCTGCCACCACAAGCCCGGACAACTGCCGGTGACCGGCCCCCAGGGCGAGGAGCGCCGTGTGATCCATGAGGAACGGGGTCACGAAGCGGCCCCGCCCGGGCCACCGCGCATACGGCGCGCGATGGTGTCGAGCAGCTCACGGCCTGCGGCCTGGTCCTCGGCGGTGACCTCGACTCCCATGTGCTCGCGCAGGTATCCCCGGGCGATCTCACCACGGGCCCGGAGGTCTGCGCGGGTGGGGGTCTCCGCTGCCAGTTGCTCCACCAGCGCTCGAATGGTCGTGCCGTGTTCGGCGGCCAGTATCCCCAAGCGCTCGCGCGCAGCCAGTGAAACCTTGATGCTGGTGTCGGTGTCGTGACCCATGGCCCAACTCTACTCACAGTAGAGCCAGGTCGGAGGCGTCCAGAAGAAGGCAGCGGCCGAGGTCGCCGAGGCGTACGCATGCGTCGAGCGTGCGGGTTTCCGTCCTCCCGGCAGCCGTAGACCTGCACCCGGCTTGCGTCAACCTTCGGTCGGCACCGTGCGGAAATGGGTGGTCAGCCGGCCGTCCGCGTCCAGGACGTGGAACGCCACGGCGGGCGGCTGGTCGAGATGGACGTGGTCAGCGGCGTGCGCGCGCCGCTCCCAGGGCAGCCGGACGGTGTTGACGACACCGCCGGCGACGAGCAGCGGGCGGCCGGCGAAGGTGGTGGCGGCGGAGGTGTGGGCGTGCCCGGCGAGGAAGGCGGCCACCTGCCCGTGCCGCCCGGCCAGCGCGGCAAGCCGTGCTTCGTCGAACTGGCGGATCTCGTCGACGTACGGCACATGCAGCTCGACGGGCGGATGGTGGAACGCGACCAGCACCGGCTCCCCCTTCGGCGCCCGCCCCAACTCTCCCTCCAGCCACGCCAGCGTCTCGTCCCCGAGCCACCCCTCGGGCTTCCCGGGCACCGACGAGTCGCAGGCGAGCACCGTGAACCCCGCCCCGCGATGCACCTGGTCGACCGGCGCCGCGGACGCCGCCTCCCCGAGCAGCCCGGTGCGGAACGCGGCCCGGTCGTCGTGGTTCCCGGGGCAGACCAGCACCGGGTGCCGCGACGCGAGCAGCTCGCTGGCCGTCGCGTACTCGGCGGGGGCGCCGTGGTCGGCGACGTCCCCGGTGACGAGGACGAGGTCCAGGTCGTACGGCAGATCCTCCAGATACCCGACGACGGCACGCGTCCGCCGGACACTGCGCTCGTCGTCGATATGCACGTCACTGAGATGCGCGATTACGGCCATGGTGCATTCCCTCCCCGGCGGCACGCCGCCCGGCGTCCCGCCCCACCGACGCTACGACCCGCCCCGGGCGGCGGTGAACGGCCACTTCGGGGTCGGTGGCCCGGCAGCGGGCCGGGCGGCGAAGGCCGGTGACCCGGCAGCGGGCCCGGCGGCGAAGGCCGGTGCAGGGCCGGACCGATGGTGGGCAGGCCCGGTGGGCGGGGGCGAGGACTGGTGCGGGGCCGGGCCGGTTGCGGGTGGTGCCGGTCGGCCGGGGCGAGGACTGGTGCGGGGCCGGGCCGGTTGCGGGTGGTGCCGGTCGGCCGGGGCGAGGACTGGTGCGGGGCCGGACCGGTTGCGGGTGGTGCCGGTCGGCCGGGGCGAAGACCCGTGCGGGGCCAGATCGGTTGCGGGTGGTGCCGGCGCGGGGGCGGGAGCCCGGTGCGGGGCTGCCCCGCGTAAGGGGATGCTCGCGGTGGCGGGGTGGGGGCCCGGTGCGTGGTGGGGCGGGGGCGGGGTGCTCCCGGAGCCGGGGGCGGCGGCTCGGTGGATGCACGGCCCTGGTCGCCGGGCTGGCCGGCGTCGTAGGGAAGGCGGGCGTCGGGGTGGGCGGTCTCGTAGGTGAACCGCCTGACGTGGGTTTTGGAGCATGGGGCCCCCACGTCGGAGCCCGGCCACGTCCCCGGGGAAACCTGATCCGGCCGCAGCGGCGATCACACGTGACAGCCCGCGCCCGCCAGTGCCCGGAACCCGCGTTGCCCGGGGAAGCAACGCCCAACCCCCCGCCGCACCACGCGCGGCCACCCGGCCCCGGCGCGCCGGGGTCTGTGCGGCTCGACCGCGCAGCGCGTGCGCTGCGGGCTCGATCCGGCCCGGATCCGGGGGTGTTACCCCGAGTGACGACTCAATCCCTTCCCTCGGGCGCCCGGGACGGCGGTTGCAGGGTCTGGGAGCGGCTGCGTGCGCGCCGGTGGGCGAATGTCGGCCCGCGGGGGCGGTTTGCCCCAGCTTGCTGGGAGGGTTGCAGCGAGTTTCGCCCGATCCCCTCTATCCGGAGCGTCCTTGGGGTCGGCGTGCACGCGCGTGGGCGAAAGTCACGCTGAGGGGGTGATTTGGGCTGGTTTCGGCCGCCGGGTGTCGCGAGTTTGGTGCGCTTGGGTTCAATCGGGGTGGCCCAGACGGGAACTGGCGCGCCGGGGCGGGCGAAAGTCGGGGCAAGTGGGCGATTTGGGCTGGTTTTCGGGGCGGCTCCCGCGAGTTCTTCCCGGTCGCGTACGTTCCGCGCGATCCGGGTGGTGGAGGGTGGGCCGTGGCCCGCTGGGTGGGCGAAAGTCGGCGCCTGAGGGCTGATTCGGCCCGGATTGAGGGGGTTACCGCGAGTTACGGCCCAGTTTCTCCGCTCCGGCGGGCGGGGGATCGCGGGGCGGAGGCACGTCGTGCGGCAGGCGTTGGGCCTTGCTTCCCCGGGTGCACAGGTCCTGGGCACCGGCGGGCACCGGGTGCTGTGCGTGATCGCCGCTGTGGCCGGAGCCGGTTCCTTCGGGGACGTGGCTGGGCTCCGGCGGCCGGGGGGCCACTGCTCCAAAACCCCCGTACGGACCGCTCCCACGCGACACCGGCCCACCCCCCGCTCGGACCCCCCGACCCCGACAAGCCTCCCGTCCGCCAAGACCCGACTCCGGTGCCCGCGCCGGGCAGCCGTCGGCGCCGTCGGTGCCGTCGCCGACGAGAGGTGCGGCGCGCGTCCGGTAGCCGCGAGGTTCCTTCCGGCCTGCGCGGCGACCTGCGCGTCGACCTCGACGGACACGACGGGATGTGCCGTATCGGGTTGAGCGGGAAGAGGTCGCCGGTCCGGTGGAACATCCCGCGGAACTCGGCGTCGGGTGAGTGCAGGACGAGGCCGACCGGATCGGCACCGACGTGACCGGGTGTCTTCACGCTGTGCCTTCCTTCTCTGTGTCTGTGTCGGCCGAAGAGGGCGTCCCGCAGGGGATCTTGAACACTGTCCAGACGACTTTGCCGATGCCCAGGCGGTCGGAGGTGCCCCAGTCGTCGGCGAGGGCGTCGACCAATTGCAGCCCGCGACCGCGGTCGTCGGTTTCCGCGGGCGTAAGGAGACGCGGCAGCGCGTCACTCGCGTCGTGCACCTCGTGCTGCCGGGCGGGACGGCGGCGCCGAGGTCGGGAGGGGCGCGGGGCGCCGTGGGCTGTGGCGTCACCCGTAGGTGTGATCGTCACGAAATGTGCCCCCGGCCTGGCCGGGAGGGGCGAAGCTGGCGCTCGACTGGAAAGGAGGGCACCATGACGGTTATGGCCGAACGCACCACGTCTCACATGCTGGTAGAGGAGTTCGAAGAGATCGCCTCTGCCGCGCCCGAGACCGTCACGTTGGAGTTCCTCGACGGACGGATCGAGGAGAAGCGCGTGCCGGACGGAGATCACGACGAGATCATCAGGTGGCTTCAGGAGCGCTGCATGCAGCACCGACCTGATCTCTGGCTCTACCCGGCCGGGCGTGGGCTGAAGGTCGAGACATACCGGCAGGGGCGCGCGCGCCCGGACGGCGTCCTGGCGTCGAAGGGGCACTTCGCCGGCGACGGTGAGTGGTCCGACCCCGATGGCGTCCTGATGGTCGTCGAGGTCACGTCGTACGACGGGGACACCGACCGCCGTGACCGGCAGGACAAGCCCGCCGCCTACGCGGCGGCGGGCATCCCCGTCTACCTCCTCGTGGACCGCGAGGCAGGCGTGGTCGCCGTACACACCACCCCCGACGCCGCGCGCGGGTGCTACCTGGACATCCACCGGGCCCCCTTCGGCGAGGAAGTGACTCTCGCCGACCCGGTGGGCATCACGCTCGACACGGAGATCCTGAAGAACTACGTCGGCTGACCCACGGGGTCAGTTGTCCGCCAGGCGGGACAACGCCAGGTTCAGTTCCAGGACGTTGACCTTCTCGTTGCCCAGGAAGCCCAGTTCGCGGCCCTCCTTGTGGGTGTCCACCAGGTTCTCCACCTGAGGTGGGGACAGGCCGTTCTCCTTTGCCACCCTGTCCACCTGGATCTCCGCGTACTCCGGGGAGATGTGCGGGTCTATGGCCGAGCCCGAGCCCGTCACCGCGTCCTTCGGGACGGCCTTCACCGGGACGTCGTTGAACGACGCCACCTGCTGCTTCGCCTCCTTCACCGTCTTCACCAGCGTCGCGTCCGACGCGCCCAGGTTCGACGGGCCCGTGGCCAGGGGGTCGTAGGCGCTGTTGGACGGGCGGGGCTGGAACCAGCGGGGGTCGGGTGTGTCGGTGCCCTTGAGGTTCCAGCTCTGGCCTATCAGCTTCGAGCCCGCCTCCCGGCCCTCGTGTGCGACTTTCGAGCCGTTCGCCTTGTCGGAGAACGCGCACTGCGCGATTCCCGTGATCACCAAGGGGTAGATCACGCCGGTGACCACGGTCAGGACCAGCAGCGCGCGCAGCGCGCTGAAGAGCAGGCGGACGGTGGAGCGTGCGGAAGTGTTCATGTGTGGTCGGCCTCCGTCAGCCGATTCCGGGGATGAGTGAGACGACGAGGTCGATCAGCTTGATGCCGAGGAACGGGGCCACCAGGCCGCCGAAGCCGTAGACCCCGATGTTGCGCCGGAGCATGCGGTCGGCGCTGACCGGGCGGTAGCGCACGCCGCGCAGGGCCAGCGGCACCAGCGCGACGATGATCAGCGCGTTGAAGACGACCGCGGAGAGGATCGCCGACTCCGGCGAGGACAACTGCATGATGTTGAGCTTGTCCAGGCTCGGGTAGGCGGCGGCGAACATCGCGGGGATGATCGCGAAGTACTTCGCGACGTCGTTGGCGATCGAGAAGGTCGTGAGCGCGCCCCGGGTGATGAGGAGCTGCTTGCCGATCTCCACGATCTCGATGAGCTTCGTGGGGTTGGAGTCCAGGTCGACCATGTTCCCGGCCTCCTTGGCGGCGGAGGTGCCGGTGTTCATGGCGACGCCGACGTCCGCCTGGGCCAGCGCCGGGGCGTCGTTGGTGCCGTCGCCGGTCATCGCGACGAGCTTGCCGCCGGCCTGCTCGCGCTTGATGAGGGCCATCTTGTCCTCGGGCGTGGCCTCGGCGAGGAAGTCGTCGACGCCGGCCTCGTCCGCGATGGCCTTCGCCGTCTTCGCGTTGTCGCCGGTGATCATGACGGTCCTGATGCCCATGCGGCGCAGCTCGTCGAAGCGTTCGCGCATGCCCTCCTTGACGACGTCCTTGAGGTGGACGACGCCGAGGACCCGCGCGCCGCGGTCGTCCGCGACGGCGACGAGCAGCGGGGTGCCGCCGGACTCGGCGACGGTGTCGGCCATGTCCCCCACGGTGTCGGGGACGTCGCCGCCCCGCTCCCGTACCCACGCCGCGACCGCACCGGCCGCGCCCTTGCGGACCTGCCGGCCGTCGGCGTCGACGCCCGACATCCGGGTCTGCGCGGTGAACGGCACCCAGTCGGCCTGTGCCAGCGCGCCGGGCTCGCGCTCGCGCAGCCCGTAGCGGGACTTGGCGAGCACGACGATCGAGCGGCCCTCCGGCGTCTCGTCGGCGAGCGACGACAACTGCGCGGCGTCGGCGAGTTCCGCCTCGCCCGCGCCGGGCACGGGCAGGAACTCGTGCGCCTGCCGGTTGCCGAGCGTGATGGTGCCGGTCTTGTCCAGCAGCAGCGTGGACACGTCGCCGGCGGCCTCGACGGCACGGCCGGACATCGCGAGCACGTTGCGCTGCACCAGCCGGTCCATGCCCGCGATGCCGATGGCGGACAGCAGCGCGCCGATGGTCGTGGGGATCAGGCAGACGAGCAGCGCGGCGAGCACGACGAGGGACTGCTCGGCGCCCGCGTAGACCGCGAACGGCTGGAGCGTGACGACGGCCAGCAGGAAGACGATCGTGAGCGAGGAGAGCAGGATGTTCAGCGCGATCTCGTTCGGCGTCTTCTGCCGGGCCGCGCCCTCGACCAGCGCGATCATACGGTCGATGAACGTCTCGCCGGGCTTGGCGGTGATCCGTACGACGACGCGGTCCGAGAGCACCTTCGTGCCGCCGGTGACCGCCGAGCGGTCGCCGCCCGACTCCCGGATCACGGGCGCCGATTCACCGGTGATCGCGGACTCGTCGACGGAGGCGACGCCCTCGACCACGTCGCCGTCGCCGGGGATGACCTCGCCCGCCTCGCAGACGACGAGGTCGCCGACGCGCAGGTCGGTGCCGGGGACCCGTTCCTCTCCGGTGGCGGTACGGCGGCGGGCCACCGTGTCCGTCTTGGCCTTGCGCAGCGTGTCGGCCTGCGCCTTGCCGCGGCCCTCGGCGACCGCCTCCGCCAGGTTGGCGAAGATCACGGTGAGCCAGAGCCAGCCGGCGATGACCCAGCCGAACCAGTCACCCGGGTCGGTGACCGCGAGGACCGTGGTCAGCACCGAGCCGATCTCGACCACGAACATCACCGGCGACTTCACCAGTGTCCGCGGGTCGAGCTTGCGCAGCGCGTCGGGTACGGACCGGAGCAACTGCCGGGGGTCGAACAGCCCGCCGCCGACCCGGGGTCCGGGCTCGTGCCGTACGGGATCCGCGCCGGTGTGCGGCGCGGGGGCGGGTGTCTCGGTCTGGATGCTCATGCGGCTAGTCCTTCGGCGAGCGGCCCGAGCGCGAGCGACGGGAAGAAGGTGAGCCCGGCGACGATGGCGATGCACGCCACCAGCACGCCGGTGAACAGCGGCTTGTCGGTACGCAGCGTCCCGGCGGAGGCCGGCACGGGCCGCTGCCCGGCGAGCGAGCCGGCCAGTGCCAGCACGAACACCATCGGCAGGAACCGGCCGAGCAGCATGCACAGGCCGAGCGCGGTGTTGTGGAACTCGGTGTTCGCCGAGAAGCCCGCGAAGGCGCTGCCGTTGTTGTTGGAGGCGGAGGTGTAGGCGTAGAGGACCTCGGAGAAGCCGTGCGGCCCGGTGTTCGTCATCGACGACTCGCCGTTGCCGGTGGCCATCGCCAGCGCCGTGCCGGTCAGCACCAGCGCGGGGGTGACGAGGATGTAGCAGGCCGCGAGCTTCATCTCGCGGGGCCCGATCTTCTTGCCCAGATACTCGGGCGTACGGCCCACCATGAGCCCGGCGATGAAGACCGCGACGATCGCCATGACCAGCATTCCGTACAGTCCGGAGCCGACCCCGCCGGGTGCGATCTCGCCGATCATCATGCCGAACAGCAGCACGCCGCCGGACAGTCCGCCGAAGGAGTCGTGGAAGGAGTTGACCGCGCCCGTCGACGTCATCGTCGTGGAGACCGCGAAGAGCGACGAGGCGCCCTCGCCGAAGCGCTGCTCCTTGCCCTCCATCGCGCCGCCCGCCAACTGCGCGGCGGTGCCCGGGTGCGTGGCCTCCAGCACGGTCACCGCGACCACGCCGGCCAGCCAGATGCCGGCCATCGCGGCCACGATCGCGTAGCCCTGCCGGACGCTGCCGACCATCCTGCCGAAGGTGCGCGGCATGGCGAACGGGATGACGAGCAGGAGGAAGATCTCCAGGAGGTTGGACAGGCCGTTGGGGTTCTCGAAGGGGTGGGCGGAGTTGGCGTTGTAGAAGCCGCCGCCGTTGGTGCCCAGCTCCTTGATGGCCTCCTGGGAGGCGACGGCGCCGCCGGTGAGGTGCTGCGTCTGCCCGGTCACGGTGGTCACGGACTCGGTGCCGGAGAAGTTCTGGATCGCACCGCACGCGACGAGCAGCACGGCCGCCACGGCGGCCATCGGCAGCAGGACGCGTATCGTGCCGCGCACCAGGTCCGCCCAGAAGTTGCCCAGCTCGCCGGTGCGGGAGCGGGCGAAGCCGCGGATGAGCGCCACCGCCACGGCCATGCCGACGGCGGCCGAGACGAAGTTCTGCACGGCCAGGCCGCCGGTCTGGGTGAGGTGGCCCATCGCCGACTCGCCCGAGTACGACTGCCAGTTGGTGTTCGCGACGAACGACGCGGCGGTGTTGAACGCCTGGTCGGGGCTGATCGCCGCGAAGCCGAGCGAGAGCGGCAGCGTGTCCTGGACCCGCTGGAGCAGGTAGAGGAAGAGCACGCCGGCCAGGGAGAACGCGAGCACGGCGCGCAGGTACGCGGGCCAGCGCATCTCGGCGTCGGGGTCGGCGCCGATGGCGCGGTAGATCCAGCGCTCGACGCGGCTGTGCTTCTTGCCGGCGTAGACCCCGGCCATGTAGTCGCCGAGGGGGCGGTGGACGAGCGCGAGGGCGACGACCAGCGCCGACACCTGGAGCACGTCAGCGAGTATCGGGCTCATGGCGTAAACCTCAGAACCTCTCGGGGAAGACGAGGGCGAGGATCAGATAGCCCAGCAGGGCGACGGCCACGATGAGGCCCACCACGTTGTCGGCGGTCACAGCTTCGCTACCCCTCGGGCGATGAGCGCCACCAGCGCGAAGACCGCGAGTGTGGTGACGACGAAGGCCACGTCGGCCATCGGTGCTCCTAGACGGAATCGAATCGAACGGACGTGTCCAGAGAAACCC
Organism: Streptomyces sp. B5E4; assembly: GCF_039871555.1. Lineage (NCBI taxonomy): Bacteria > Bacillati > Actinomycetota > Actinomycetes > Kitasatosporales > Streptomycetaceae > Streptomyces > Streptomyces sp. B5E4. The sequence goes on along the minus strand of NZ_JBDPMI010000019.1, from coordinate 89,730 downwards.
CGCGGAGGGACGGATGTGACATGCGTTGACGGCCCCCTGACGAGGTGGGGGGCGGCGTTGACGGGATTCATACGCAGGTGAGGGAGGTGCGGGCCGGTGGGGCGGCCCGCGGGGAGCGCGGAAGCGTAGCCTGGGGGTACGAGACGGCCGCCGGTGTGCCCGGCCGGGCCGTCCCGACGGCGGTGGGGCCCGCCGTACCCGAACCGCGGCGCCGGATGCCGCCAACGGTCCCTGCTTGCGACGAAGGCGTGCGCTGCCGTGCGCGCCGCGGCGAGTGGGTGAGGTGCGCACATGACGGAGGCCCCGCGGCCCGGCGGAGATGCCCGCCGGGGACACCCGGCCGAGCCGATCGACCCCGATGTCGAGGTGGCGCTGCCCGCGCCGGCCGAGCACCGGTGGCGCGGCCAGGGCGCGCCGGTGGCGATGGTGGCGCTGGGCGGCGGCGTGGGATCCGCGGCGCGCTACGGGGCCGGGTTGCTGTGGCCCGCGGAGCCGGCGGCCTTCCCGTGGACGACCCTGCTGGTGAACGTCGTCGGGTGCGCGGCGATCGGCGTGCTGATGGTCCTGATCACGGAGGCGCGGACGGCGCACCGGCTGGTGCGGCCGTTCCTGGGCGCGGGCGTGCTCGGGGGGTTCACGACGTTCTCGACGTACGCGGTGGACGTACAGCGTCTGGTGGCCGAGGAGGACCGGGCGGCGGCGGGGGCGGCGTACCTGGCGCTGACGCCGGTCACCGCGCTGGCGGCGGTGTGGGCGGCGCAGGCCGTGACGCGGGGGGCGGTGGGGCGCTCGGGCGGCTCACGGGCACCGGCGGGTGCGGGGGAGGGGGACGCGTGAACTGGCTGCTCGTGGTCGCCGGGGGGATGGCCGGGGCGCCGCTGCGGTACGTCACCGACCGGGCGGTGCAGTTGCGGCACGGCTCGGCGTTCCCCTGGGGCACGCTGATCGTCAACGTCACCGGCTGCCTGGTCCTCGGCACCCTCGCGGGTGCGACGCTGGCCGGCGCCGCCCCGGAGCCGGTGCGGCTGCTGCTGGGCACGGGGCTGTGCGGGGCGCTGACGACGTACTCGACGTTCTCGTACGAGGTGCTGCGGCTGGCGGAGACGGGCCGGGGGCGGTACGCGGCGGCGTACGTGGGGGCGAGCCTGGCGGTGGGGCTGGGCGGGGCGTTCCTGGGCGCGGTGGCGGGGGAGGCGGCGTGGGGGTGAGGTCCGCGGTGCGGTGGGCCGCGGGTCGGCATCGCGCGGGGCGTACGGACCGTGCGTACCGGAAACCGGCGTGCTTGTCCTGCGGGCGTTCGGGTAGCGTGCGCGTCATGTCGAGCCCCGAGTCGGACAGGGCGGGGGCTTTCGGTCACGCCGTCAGCCCCCTGCACCACTGAGTCCGCAGCCCCGCCGCCCAGTGCGGCCGGACGTGCGCGCCCACGGGCGCTGATCGCGGCGACCGAGACGGCCTCCCCTCTTCTTCTCCTCGTCTCGGAGCCTCTCGATGCCCCTCCCGCTCTATCTGCTCGCCCTGGTCGTCTTCGCTGCGGGGTCCTGATCTGTCAGTTTCCGCCCCCCGCAGTAGCGGGGGTCCACCTCCCCTTCAATCCGAATCGGAGGCAGGCTGACCCGCTTGAATGCCGGGACTCCCTCGTTGGGCACGTGACGCATGATCCGATCCCACATGCCGCGGTTGATCCAGTGCGCGCAACGCGAGTGGATTGTGCTGTGATGGCCGAACTCTGCGGGCAAGGCATCCCAGTTCATACCTGTGCGTGCCTTGTAGAGAATCGCCTCTACCAACTGGCGTGGAGGAATCGTCCGTGACTTCCCGCGCAAATCAGGCTCAATTTTCTCCCATACCTCGTCCGACACAGATTCAGGCACTAGCCGGTCGTTCTGGTAGAACCATTTCTCAAGCGAGCATGGGCGCCCCCTTCGTGTCTTCTGGCGAGGGCCCGTGATAGTCACCCTTACATTCCACAGCGCAAGGAATCTACGCTGATCTTCCAAGGGGAGATTTGGAAGATCCTTGGTTGCCATCGCAGCGAGATCTTCTAGATCCCTGGCGAGGATCTCGGAGGATTCTGTTTCGGCTTGCCACTCGACGGCATCGTCGCGAAGTGTTCGGAGTTTTGCCAACTCTCGCTTCAAGTCCTTTGTGGCCTCTTTGATGGCGGGCTGGGGGTCTTCGTCTCCCGATTCGACCGCCTCTTTGGCTGCCATGACGATTACAACAGCAATTGCCTTGTTCTGGACTTCGATTTGCCGATCAAGCTCTTTGATTCGGCGGGCATGGTTGCTCTTTTGGTCAGCCGAGATCTCTAGCCACTCGGCTGCCATCGACTTAAGCTGTTCCGGCGAACGGAAGAGTTCGCAAACTTCTTGCCAAACCCGTGCCTCAAGCGCGTCAGCATCTACGTGCTGGCAGGAGCATGGTTTGTCGCCCGGGTACTTTTCTTGCTTCCCGGAGCAGATGTACCAGCGCGCGTCACTCTCTGAGCGCCATGATCCGTTGTAACGACTCCCGCAGCCGTGGGAATTGAAGATCCGACCGGAAAGCGGGTAAGTGTGCTTGCCGCTCACTTGGCCCCGGCGTCCCGTGTCCAGTGCAAGCTTAAGCTTCCGCCTTTCGTCCTCATCGAAGATGGGCGGGATCGGGACCACAACCGTGTCCCCGAACATCGGTGAACCGTCCGGGTTCAACTTGGTCTTGCTGTAACTGCCACCCTCGTCGCGCGCAGGGTTGCGGAATACACTGCACGCATCCGCGACGGCATCCGACGACATTGTCTTTCGCAGACCCCAATGACGCCAGGGCTTTCCGTCCCGCCTGTGAAGCCCTTCTTGATTGAGTCCTTGAGCGGCCTGCCGACAGTTCTTTCTTTCCAGCACAATGAGTTCCCAGGCACGCCTCAATACAGCAGCCTCGGATTCGTTGATCGCAAGACGGGAGCGCTTCTTCTTTCCTTGATCTTTGATTCGATAGCCGAACGGTGGAATGCCGCCGACCCAACCGCCGTCTAGGGCCTTCTCCTGCAACCCGTCCTGCGTGCGCGTCCGAATGGTCTCCCATTCGGTTTCGGCATAATCGGCCTGCCGCCGCATTTCCGAACGGCCGTCTTTTGTGGTGTTGTCGACGTCGCCCTCAGCGATGGCTACGAATATTCCGAGATCTTCCAACTCCCACACCCAACGCCAGAATGCGCGCCCGGTGCGCCCAATAGCACGGCCTTCCTTTACGACCACGACATCGAAAAGTCCTGCGCGGGCATCCAGCATCAACCGCTGAAGGTCATCGCGCTGATCGGCTTCAAGGCTGCCGCTCACTCCGTCGTCTACGTAGGTGCCTACGTGTTTCCACGACTTCTTTTCGATGTAGCGGCCGGTCTTCTTTCCCTGACTGGCGACGCCATAACCCTTCTTCTGCTCCTCGGTCGACACCCGTAGGTAATCAACCGCGCGCAGGACGCGCCGCCCAACTAATTCGGTCGCTGCCTGGACAGAGGCAGGGGTGGGTGTGCTTATATGGGCCACGTCGGCTCCCTAGTAGTCGGCCAGCCCCGGGGCGGTGGCAGCCGCGTCCGGGGCACCCTGTGGTTCGGGTATCTTACGCCATCACTTGACGGGCCGTCACTAGTGCGTGACTCACCTTGCCTTTTCGCGGATTTCTGAAACAGAAGTCGCAGGAGCCACTGACGCTCGGTCTCGGTGAGAGTCGCGCCAGCGTGCCAAATCACTTCAACGGATGCTCCGTTGCTGGTCTCTTCGGTCTTCCGCCGAAGACCTGTGCGTTCCTCCGGAGCGTCGGATCGAATTGATGATTTGCTTTCGGATTCCTCCTTCATGGAACTTCCTCCATTTCTCGATGTTGGGCTTTTCCTCCTTCTCTGATCTGGGCTTGAATTCCGGTTCCGCCTGGGGCGTGACTGTCCCCAGACGGAACCGGCTGCCCGTTACTGACTGTGGTCGTCCACCGTGCACGTCCACGGACGAGTGCGTGGCCACCGCGCGCAGGCGCGCGCGAGGCGCATGGACGATGCGCGGACGAGGATGACTACTTTCCGTCGCGGTTGGGGGGTCGCTGCTGGATGCGGTCACGAGAGCGCCGCGCCCGCTCGGTAGTGCCGGGGCTGGTCGTGCCGCGCTGGTGGTGATCGGCGTTGGCAGCTCGCCACTTGCCGCGCGCGAGCTGCACCGCGCGCCCGGCGTCGGAGTGCTGACGAAGCCTGGAGTACACCCAGCTCCGCCCCATGCCGCACGCAGCCATGAGGCCGCCCACGGTGGCCCCTTGCGGGCCTGCCTCCCGCAGGGCCGTCCAGAGCGCAGTCTCCGGGTCGTTGGGCGTCTCCGGGGCGCTCCGAGGGCTATCCGGGCGTGCGGGGAGCTTTCTCGGCTGGCGGGCGACGTTCTGGGCGGTCGCCGCCCTGTGTCTGCCCGCCGCCCTCGGCATCCTCGCGGGGATCCCCGGGCGCCGGGCGCGGCCGGGCGAGAGGGGCGGGCCCGCGCTGCGGTCGGAGATCGCGCGGCTCAGGAGCCCGCGGCTGATCCTCGTCATGCTGCTCGGCGCGCTGGTGAACGCGGCCACGTTCGGCAGCTTCACCTTCCTGGCTCCGCTGGTGACCGACACCGCCGGGCTGGCCAAGCCGTGGATCTCGGTCGCGCTGGTGCTGTTCGGGGCGGGGTCGTTCGCCGGCGTCACCTTCGCGGGGCGGGTCGCGGACGTACGTCCCGGTGCGGTCGTCGCCGTCGGCGGGCCGCTGCTGCTGGCCGGCTGGCCGGTGCTGGGGCTGCTGGCCGGGTACCCGGTGGCGCTGCTCGGGCTCGTGTGCGTGCTGGGGGCGCTGTCGTTCGCCGTGGGCAGCACGCTGATCACGCGGGTGCTGTACGAGGCCGCCGGCGCACCCACGATGGCCGGGGCGTACGCCACCGCGGCACTCAACGTCGGCGCCGTGGCGGGTCCGCTCGTCGCCGCGGGGGCGATCGGCGCCGCGGGGAACCGCGGGCCGCTGTGGGCGAGCGGAGTTCTCGTCCTGGCGGCGCTGCTCGTCGCGGTGCCGTCCCGCCGGGTGCTCGTGGAGGCGCGGCACGCCGGGTGACCGTCGTCGGAGACGGCGGGTGCGCGTCCGTCAGAGGAGGCCGGGGAGGAGGGGGAGGTCGAGGTCGAGGCCGCCGCGGTCGGAGTCCTCGTCCGACCCGCCGCCGGAGCCGTTCGAGCCGCCGTCGTCACCGCCGTTGCCGGTGTCGCCCTCGTCGCTCGGCGTGGGCGTCGGGGTGCCGGTGGACGGGGACGACTCGGGTTCCGCGGTGTCCGGCGCCGTGACGCGGCCCTCGGCCGGGGTCGTGGCCGTCGGCTCCGGGCTGTCCGTCGTCGGCTCCGGGCTCTTCGTGTCCCGGTCCGCGTCGCGGGCCGCCTTCGTCGGCCCCGGCCGCGGGTCGGTGGGCTGCGCGCCGTCCGGCTTCGCCGCGCCCGAGGGGCGGTCGCCGTCCGGGGTGGCGCCGTCGTCGTCGGTCCCCGGCTCCTGGGACGGGAGCGGCTGCGCCGGTACGTCGTCCCGCGCCACGGCGTTGTCCGCGCGGGGGCCTCCGCCGCCCATGGCGTTCGCGGCGAGCAGCCCGCCGGACAGCACGGTCATCCCGGCCGCCGCCAGACCGGCCAGCCGCCGGCTGCGCGGCTTGTAGCGCCGGTGCCGCGACCGCGGCCGTACGGGCACGAGTTCTGCCCCCACGCCGCCGCGGTCGGCCGGGGCTTCCGCCGCCGCGGGCGGCGGCCTGTCATGGTCGGCGAACAGCTCCAGGTCCCCGGGCGCGGGTCCGCCCGACGTCGCCGCGGGAAGTTGCAGCGCGGGTGTGCCCAGGGTCCCGTAGATCTCGGGGACCGCGGTCACGTCGCGCGGCTGCGCGCACCACGGCGCTCCCGCCGGGTCGTGCCGGCTGTCGCAGCGCGGGCAGTAGATCGTCGTCACGGTCCTGGCGTCCCTTCCGTCGCGTGGGGGCGAGGGGTCCTCCGACGCCGGAACAATGTGCCAGCGCCGGAATCCCTCGGAGCACGAAGAATCCCCATAAGGAGTGCGGCGGTGTGACCTATTTCACACGGCCGGGGCCGGGGCAGACCGCCCCGCCTCCGGACATCGCGCCCACCGCGCCCGGCGTCCGGCGGCGGCTGCGAGACTGCGGCGATGACCGTTCAGCTCGTGTCCCCGCGCGAGGACGTCGGCCTCCTCGACGTGGTCGACCACCGCCCCCTCTTCGCGGAGCGCCACGGCGAGGCCGCGGCAGAGGGTGGAGTCACCGGCCCGGGGGCTGTTCGGCGCCGGGCACGCGGCACGTACGGGACCTGGAGTCGGCGGCGGCCCACCTGCGGGCGGAGACCGAGCTGACCCGCCGGGTGCCGGCGCGCACGCCGTGGCGGACGGTGCCGGTGAACACGGGCGAACTGGACGCCGGCGCGGCGTTCGCGTACACCTGCGCGCATTTGGTGCGCCGGCCGGAGCGGTTCTGGGCCCGCGGGAGGCGGGGGCCGTCCCCGCCGTCTCGCCGCCCGGGAGGACCCTGCCGTGACGGGCACCCCCCGCGGCCGGATGTCAGACCCGCGCGCGATGCTCGAATCCGAACCGTTTGTTGGTGACTTCCGTAAGGATCCGAGATGAGCAGCTTTGCCGAACTCCGTTCCGCCGTTCGCGGCCGGGTGCTCCTGCCCGGCGACGACGGCTTCGAGGCGGCCACCCAGCCGTGGAACGTGGCCGTGCCGCAGCCCGCCGCCGCCGGCGTCGTGGAGGCGGCCGACGCCGACGACGTCGCCGCGCTGGTCCGCCATGCGCGGCGGGCGGGTGTCGCCGTGGCCGCGCAGCCCGCGGGGCACGGCGCCTCGGGGGCCGTGGAGGGCGCCGTTCTGCTGCGCACCCGGCTGCTGGACGAGGTGCGGGTCGACCCGGTGGCGCGGATCGCGCGGGTCGGCGCCGGGGTGAAGTGGGGGCGCGTACAGGAAGAGGCGTCGCGGCACGGGCTGACCGGGCTGCCGGGCAGCTCGCCCGTCGTCTCCGTGACGGGCTACACGCTGGGCGGCGGCGTCGGCTGGTTCAGCCGCGCCCACGGCTGGGCGGCCGACTCCGTCACCGCCTTCGAGGTCGTCGACGCCGACGGCGTGCCCGCGCGGGTGACCGCCGAGACCGACCCCGAGCTGTTCTGGGCGCTGCGCGGCGGCGGGGGCGACTACGCGCTCGTCACCGCGACGGAGTTCCGCCTGTACCCCGCGCCCGCCCTGTACGGCGGCCAGATGCTGTGGCCCGGCACGCAGGCCCGGGAGGTGCTCGACGTCTTCCGCGCGGTGACCGCCGCGGCGCCGGAGGAACTGACCGTCTGGGCCGGGCTGCTGAACCTGCCCGGCGCCGACCCGGTGATCGCCGTCCACGCCACGTACCTCGGCGAGGGCGCCGGGGACGCCGGGCCCGAGCTGCTGCGCCCCTTCGACGCGATCGCGGGCCGGCTCGACGACAACCGCGCCGTGCTGCCCGTCCACGAGCTGGGCACCATCACCGCCGAGCCCACCGACCCCAGCCCCGGCATCGGCCGCGCGGAACTGCTCACGGCCCTGGACGACACCGTGATCGACACGCTGCTCGCGGAGCCGATCGCCCCGCTGCTCGGCGTCCAGCTCCGCCACGTCGGCGGCGCGCTGGCGCGCCCCTCGGACTCCCCGCACGGCGCGCTGCCGGAGCCGTACCTGCTGTATCTCTTCGGCGTCCCGTTCTCCCCCGAGGTGGCCGCCGGCATCCCCGCCCGCCGGAGCGCGCTGCTCAAAGCCCTCGACGCGTACGTCGCGGGCCGCAAGCCGTTCACGTTCCTGGGCACCGACGAGGGCGCGGCCGACGTCTTCGGCGCCGAGAGCCTGGCCCGCCTGCGGGCCGTCAAGCGCGCCCGCGACCCGCAGGGGGTGTTCCGCAGCAACTTCCCGGTCGGCAAGGAGTGACCACCTCACCGACCGCCCTGCTGACCGGCCCGCCGGCCCGCTTCACCGCACGACCGCGGTGAACTCCGCGGTGCGGACCTGGTCCTCGTGCTTGAAGTCGAGGAACAGCCGGTACGTCCCCGGGCCCGGCACCTGCGCGTGGAACGCCACGACGGGGCCGGGTTCGGTCGTGCCGTCGCCGGGCGAGCCGTCCGGGTGGACGTGGACGTACGCGAGGTCCTCGCGGCGCACCGCCACCAGGTGCCCGTACGCGGCGAGGTAGGGCTGCAGGTCGGTGACCGGCTTGCCGTCGCGGGCGACGGCGAACTCCAGCCGCCGCCCCTCGCCCGCCGCCGGCTCGCCGGTGAGCGTCACCTCGCGGCCGTCGACCGCGAAGGCCCGTGCGGGCGCGGGGAGTTCGTGCGCGGGCCCGGCACCGTCGCCGGCCGCCAGGTCCGCGCCGAGGGTGAGGGGGCGGCCGAGCGCGGCCGGGGCGAGGTCGGCGAAGACGCGGTAGGCGCCTGCCTCGGGGAGGCGGACGCGGACGGACCAGGTGCCGTCGGCTGCCTCGGCGGGGTGGACGTGGACGTAGCGGGTCAGATCGCGGCGTACGACGATCAGGTGGACCAGCTTGTCGTGGATGGGCGTGAGGTCGGTGACCGGGAGGCCGTCGGCGCCGAGGAGGCGGAAGCGCAGCTCGGTCCCGGTGTCCACGGGGAGCGCGGTGGTCTCCAGCGCCAGCGTGTAGCCGCCCTCGGTGCTCTCCAGTCCGGCGGGGCCGGCGGGGGCGTGGTGGCCGTGGTGGGCGTGGGCGTCGTGGTGGTGCGTGGCGTTCATGGTGGTGTCCTTGCCCTTCGAGTCCGGTGCGGTCTGTCTGGTGATCAGCGTAGCAGATATACCCCCAGGGGGTATATCGAGGTACGGTGGCGCGCGTCACGCGGGGTGGTTCGCTGCTACGCCGCGGTGGTCGTACGGTCCCGGGTGAGCCGCGCGCCGCGGGCAGGCAGGGAGGAACCGGCCGTACGCTCCGCGCCCGCCGGCCGCCACAGCAGCACCGCCGCCACCGCCGCCGCGAGCCCGATGACCGCCAGCGCCCCCGCCGCCACGGCCGTCCCGGCCCGCGCCGCGAGATAGCCGGCCAGCGGGTACGTCAGCAGCCACGCGACGTGCGACAGCGAGAACTGCGCCGCGAACGCCGCCGGCAGATCCGCCCTGCCCGGCACCGCGGCGCGGATCAAGCGCCCGGTCGGCGTCACCATCGCCGAGGTCGCCGCGCCGAGCACGGCCCATGCGGCGAGCAGCGCCGGCCAGGTCCGCACCCCCGCCGCGAGCCCCGCCCCGACGACGGCCAGCACCGGCGCCGGCACGAACGCCGCCGGCAGCATCACCGCGCGGTCGCCGACCCGCTCCAGCACCCGGGGGAGCGCCAGCGCGACCGCCATCGACCCGGCGCCGAAGGCGCCGAGGGCGAGCGACACGTCGCCGACCGAGCGGGCGAAGTGGTCGCGGACCAGGACCACGGTGTTGACGACCACCATCGCGCCGGCCGCCGCCACCGCGAGGTTGAGCGCGAGGAGGGCGCGGAGCTGGGGCGCGGAGCCGAACAGCTTCATCCCGTACGCGGCCTTGGCGAACGCCCCGCCGCTCTCCCCGCCGGTCTCGCGCGGCGTCGGCTTCGGCAGCGCCACGGAGACGACGAGCGCCGCGGAGGCGACGAAGCCGGCGGCGGTGCCGAGGAAGAGCCGGTCGTAGGTGAGGAGGGTCAGCAGCCCGGCGGCGAGCACGGGGCTGAACAGGCTCTCCATGTCGTACGCGAGCCGCGACATCGACAGCGCGCGGGTGTAGTCGCGCTCGGCGGGGAGCACCTCGGGGATGGTGGCCTGGAAGGTCGGGGTGAACGCGGCGGAGGCGGACTGGAGCAGGAAGATCAGCACGTAGATCTGCCAGACCTCGGTCACGAACGGCAGCGCGAGCGCGACGACGCCGCGCACGAGGTCGGCGCCGACCAGCAGGGCGCGGCGCGGGATGCGGTCGGCGAGGGCGCCGATGACGGGGGCGATGCCGACGTAGGCGACCATCTTGACGGCCAGGGCGGTGCCGAGCACGGCGGAGGCGTTGCCGCCGGCGAGGTCGTAGGCGAGGAGGCTGAGCGCGACGGTGGCGAGGCCGGTGCCGAGGAGGGCGATGGCCTGGGCGGCGAAGAGGTGTCTGTAGGTGCGGTTGCGGAGTACGGAGAACATGGCCCTGGCCTCTTCCTTTGCTCGTGTGCGCATATGCGCACATGTTAAACAGAGGAGGGCCCGGGCGCTATTCCCCAGGGGTGGGACGAGCTGTGGACGCGCCGTGGCTCAGGAGTGCCAAGGCTCGCCGGTCATGAGGTGATCGGCGTGGTTGAGGGCCTCGACGACGAGCCCGCGGAGGTGTCCGTCGCGCAGCGAGTACACGACGCGGCGGCCTTCCTTCCTGGAGTGCACCAGGCTGGCGAGGCGCAGCTTGGCCAGATGCTGGCTGACGGCCGGCCTGGCGGCGCCGCTGGCGGTGGCCAGCTCGGTGACGTCGGCCTCGCCCTCGGCCAGCAGCCACAGCAGGTGCAACCGCGTGGCGTCGGCGAGCAGGGAGAACACCGTGCTGGCGGCTTCGAGCTGCTCCCGGTCGGGCGTCCACTCGTGACGGTGGACGGCGGGGGTGGGCGAGGGGGCGGTGTCGCGCTCCGGCATGCGCCTATCGTATGGCCGTACGAGGCACGCGGCGGGCCGCGAGGCTGCTCAGCCGGTGCGGTACATGCCGATGGAGCCGTGCCCGGCGACGTCGGCGAAGCCGAACTTCTCGTACAGGAACCGCGCGGGCCCGTCGGCGACGAGCGACACGTACGCGGTGGCGGGCGCCCGCCGGTCCAGCTCCGCGACGAGCGCCGCCATGATCTGCTTGCCGAGCCCCTGCCCCTGGTGGCCGGGCAGCACGCACATGTCCACCACCTGAAAGGCGGTCCCCCCGTCCCCCACCACGCGCCCCATCCCCACGGGCACCCCGCGGTGGTACACCACGACCCCGTGCCACGTGTTCGGCAACGCGAGGGCGGCGGCCCCGGCCGCCTTGTCCGACAGCCCGGCCCCGGTCCGCAGCCGCCGGTAGTCCGCGACGGAGGGCACCCCGGCCCGTATCTCGTAAGGGTCGCTATTCGCTTCCATGCATTACACCCTAGCCGAACGGCCGGTCACTTCCCGGCCGCGGGCCCGTACCACTGCAGGGCCTGCCCGGTTGCGGCGGCGATGCGTTCGAAGTCCCGGTCGCGGTGCAGCAGGGTCAGCCCCTGCAACTCCGCGGTGGCCGCCACGACGAGGTCGACCGGACCCGCGCCGCGGTGCTGCCCGCGCCTGGTCAGCGCCTCCTGCACCTGCAACGCCCGGTCGTACGCCCGGTCGTCGACCGGCACCCACCCGAAGATCGTCCGCAGGTCTTCCACGCCCCGCTCCCGGTCGTCGGCGGAGCGGGCACTGTAAAGGAACTCCAGCTCGGTGACGGGGCAGACCGCGATGAGCCCGGCCGCGGCCGCACGGTCCCACCCGAACTGCTCGGCGTCGCCGCGCATCATCCGGGCGAGCGCGCTGGTGTCGACGAGGTAGTGCGCGGCGTTCACCCGCGGTAGTTCCTCTTGTCCTCAAGAAGGTCGAGCTCGAACGCGCCCTCGTCGGCGGCGGCCCGCAGCCGCGTGAGCGCGAGCGCCCTCCGCCGGTTCTCCAGCACCTCGCGCAGAGCGGTGTTGACCGTCTCCTTCTTGGTGCTCGTGCCGAGGGCCTGCGCCACGTCGGCGAGCAGGCCGTCCTCCAGATCGATCACCGTGCGACTCATCCTGCACCTCCCTTGATATCAACAAAACCATCCTTGATATCAAGGGTAGCACCCCTCTCCCCCGGAGGGGGCCTCGTCTGCGATGATGGGCGCCCAAAGGTGACGGCGGAACGAGGAAGCCGGTGTGAATCCGGTGCGGTCCCGCCACTGTGATCGGTGAGTCGACTCCGAACAGGCCACTGCCCCCGTGGGGGTGGGAAGGCCAGGAGCCGGCGGTGAACCGAGAGCCAGGAGACTCACGTCGTCGCCTCCTCGACGAATCTGGGGCGGATTTCCCCGGAGAGGAGCGTGCGTCGTCGTGCGTGCCCTGCTGCGCGGCCCGATGCGGTCGTTGCGTCTGTTCGTTCCCGTTTCCCTGCTCTTCGCCGCCGCCTGCGGTGGTCCCGCCCGGGAAGACGGTGGCGGCGGCTCGCCGGCCGGGTTTCCCGTCACCGTCGGCAACTGCGGGGTCGAGACCACCTACGAGCGGCCCCCCGAGCGGGCCGTGACCCTCAATCAGCACGTCACCGAGATCATGCTCGCCCTCGGGCTGGAGAAGTCCATGGTCGGCACCGGCTATCTCGACGACGAGATCCCGCCCGCGTACCGCGAGGCGTACGACGGCATCGAGGTGATCGCCGACGAGTACCCCTCCTACGAGACGCTGCTCGCCGCCGAACCCGACTTCGTCTACGGCGGGTTCGCCAGCACCTTCGAGGAGGGCCGCAGCCGCGACGCGCTCGCCGGGGCCGGCATCGACTCGTACCTCAGCCTGGAGGAGTGTGCCGACCCGCCGGTGACGGTGGACCTCATGGACCGCGAGATACGCACCGTCGCCGAGGTGTTCGGCGTTCCGCAGCGGGCGGAGAAGCTGCTCGGCGAGCTGCACGGGACGCTCGACGGCGTACGGGACGCGGTCGCCGGGGCCGGGGCCGCGGAGGTCTTCGTCTACGACAGCGGGGACAAGACCGCGTTCACCGCGGGCGGCGGCGGGATCGGCAACGAGATCATCGAGCTGGCCGGCGGCGCCAACGTCTTCGCCGGCCTCGGCAAGACCTTCGGCGACGTGTCGTTCGAGCAGGTCGCCGCCCGGGCGCCGGAGGCGGTCGTCATCTACGACTACGGCGATCAGTCCGTCGCCGACAAGAAGCGGTTCCTGCTCTCCCACCCCGCCCTCCAGGACGTCCCCGCGATACGCGACGAGCGCTTCGCGGTGCTGCCGCTGTCCTCGACCGTCCTCGGCGTACGGGTCCCGGAGGCCGTCGACTCGCTGGCCCGCCAGCTCCACCCGGAACGCTTCCGGTGACGAGGGCCCGGGCGCTGCCCTTTCCTCTTCTGCTCGTTCTCCTCCTCGGCCTCCTGCTCCTCTCGGGCACCGCCGCCGTCGCCCTCGGCTCCGTCCGCATCCCCGCGGGCCAGGTCTGGGGCATCCTCCTCCACCGCGTCCACCCCGCCCTCGCGGATCCCGGCTGGACTCCCGTGCGCGAGACCATCGTGTGGGACGTGCGCCTCCCGCGCGTGCTGCTCGCCGGGGCGGTGGGGTCCGGGCTCGCGGTGTGCGGGATGGCGTTGCAGGCGCTCGTCCGCAATCCGCTCGCGGATCCCATGCTGCTCGGCATCTCCTCGGGCGCCACGGTCGGCGCCGTGCTCGTCGTGGTCTTCCACGGCACGGTCCTCGGCCTCTTCACGCTGCCGCTCGCGGCCTTCGCCGGCGCCCTCGGCGCGCTCGTCGCCGTCTACTTCCTCGCCCGCGGCACCGACGGCCGCATGACGTCGCTGCGCCTCGTGCTCGCGGGCGTCGCCATGGCCGAAGTCCTGTCCGCCGTCGTCGGCTTCCTCATCGTCACGTCCGGCGACCCGCACAAGACGCAGGCCGCGCTGCGCTGGATGCTCGGCGGGCTCGCCGGCAGCACGTGGAAGCTCATCTGGATCCCGCTGGCCGTCGTCGTCCTCGGCACGGTCGCGCTGCTGGCCGTCGCCCGCCCGCTCAACCTGCTCCTCGCCGGCGAGGAGGCCGCCGCCGCCCTCGGCCTGGACGTGCACCGCTTCCGCTCCGGGATGTTCGCGCTCGTCGCCGTGATGGTCGGCGCGGCGGTCGCGGTCAGCGGGGCGATCGGGTTCGTCGGGCTGATCCTGCCGCATGTGGTGCGGCTGCTCACCGGGGCCGACCACCGGCGGGCGCTGCCCGCGGCGGCGCTGCTCGGCGCGGCGTTCCTGATCGCCGCCGACCTGGCGGCGCGCACGCTGATCAGCCCCGAGGAGATCCCCGTCGGGGTGCTGACCGCGCTCGCGGGCGGGCCGTTCTTCCTGTGGCTGATGCGCCGGGGGGTCACGCGGTGACCGCCGGCGCGCCCGACGTCCCCGCCGCGCTGCGGCTGGAGTCCGTCTCGGTGACCGCGGGCGGCCGTACGCTCGTCGACGCGGTGTCCCTCGACGTCGCGCCCGGCGAGGTCGTCGGCCTCGTCGGCCCCAACGGCGCCGGGAAGACGACGCTGTTGCGCACCGTCTACCGCGCCCTGCGGCCCGCCTCCGGGCGCGTACTCCTCGACGGCGAGGACGTCCGCGCCCTGCCCGCCAAGCGGCTGGCGCGGCGGCTCGCCGCGGTGCTGCAGGAGATCCCGGGCGCCTTCGAGCTGACCGTGTACGACGTGGTGGCCATGGGCCGGACGCCGCACAAGCGCGCCTTCGCCGGGGACGACGACGCCGACCGCGCCGTCATCGCCGACAGCCTCGCGGCGGTGGGTGCGGCGGAGCTGGCCGGGGTGCCGTTCGACCGGCTGTCGGGGGGCGAGAAGCAACGGGTGCTGATCGCACGGGCGCTGGCACAGCGCGCGGGCACGATGGTGCTCGACGAGCCGACCAACCACCTCGACCTGCGCCACCAGCTCGACGCGCTCCGGCTCCTCCGCGGCCTCGGCGTCACCGCCCTCGTCGCCCTGCACGACCTCAACCTGGCGGCCGCGTTCTGCGACCGCATCTGCGTGCTACGGGCCGGCCGCGCGGTCGTCGCCGGCACGCCGGCGGACGTGCTGACGCCCGCGCTGCTCGCGGAGGTGTACGGGGTGGCGGCGGAGGTCACCGTCCACCCGGCGACGGGCCGCCCCCACCTCACCCTGCTCCCCGACGCGATGCCGCCGGGGGCGGCCACGGCGGGGGGTGCGGATCAGCCGGGTGGTGAGCCGCCCGGGGGCCGGGGTTCGCCGGGTGACGCGGTCCCGCTCGGGGCCGGGGGTCCGCCCGGGGGTGCGGGCCCGATCGTCCCGCTCGGCCCGCCTCAGGACACCGCCCTGCCTCCGGCCGCGCACCCGCCCGGCCTGCCGGGTCCGGTCGCCAAGCGCCTCGGCAGCGGCCCGCCGGCGGCCGGGGAATCCCCCGGTCCGATACCGGCCGCCGATCCACCCGATCCACCCGATCCACCCGCGCCGCCCCCTGCCACCGACCCGCCCCGCCCCGCCCCGAAGGGAGCACCGTGACACCCGCCGACCAGCCCCTCCCCCCTGCCGCCGTCGCCGCCGCGCTCGACGACGTCGCCCGTCTCGGGCCGTTCTTCGCCCTCGCCGTCGCCGGGCCCGACGCCGGCTGGCACCCCGTCGCCGGCACCTACGCCCGCGGCGCCGCCGACCTCGTCGCCGCCACCGCAGGCCGCTACGGCACCGCCGAACTGCGCATCGGCGCCTCCCTCGTCCAGTTCGGCCACGCCTCCCGGCTCTGGTCCCCCGTCCTCGCCTGCGCACTCCTCCACGGCGTCGTGCCGGACCTGGCCGGGCTCCAGCGCGCCGACGACGGACCCGCCCTGCGGCTGCCCGTGCCCGCCGGGCGGCCGGCGCCCGCGGCGGCCCGGCTGCCGGAGGTGCTGTACGACGCGGTGGTGACCCGGCACCTGGAGCCGCTCGCCGCCGGCCTGCGCGTCAAGGTCGCCGCCGGGCTGCTCTACGGCAACGCCGCCTCCGCGCTCGTCGGCGCCGCCGCCGCGCTCCGCGCCGCCCGCCCGGCGCTGGGCGACCCGCTGACCCGGCTCACCGCCGCCCTGCTGGGCACCGGCCGGCTGGCCGGCACGGGGCATCTCACCGGACCCGGCCCGGCCTTCCGGCGCCGTAGCTGCTGCCTGTACTACCGGGTCCCCGGCGGCGGCACCTGCGGCGACTGCTCCCTGCGGACGTGACGGCCCCCAGGCCCCGCGCCCGTACGACGCCGTGCCCCGCAACGCCCGGCCCCCGGCGGCCTCACCGCTTCCCCCGCCCCCGCAGGAACCGGTCCGCCCCCTCCGCCAGGTCCACCACCGGCTCCGGATACTCCAACCCGGCCCGCTCCGCCGCCGGCAGCGTCCACGGCCGGTGCACGGCCGCCCCCGCCACTCCCGCCAGCTCCGGCACCCACCGCCGCACGTACGTCCCCTGCGGGTCGTAACGCCGCGCCTGCGCCAGCGGGTTGAGCACCCGGTTGGGCCGGGTGTCGGTGCCCGTCCCGGCCACCCACTGCCAGTTGAGCTGGTTGTTCGCGATGTCGCCGTCGACCAGCAGGTCCAGGAAGTGCGCGGCGCCGACGCGCCAGTCCACGTACAGCGTCTTCGTCAGGAAGCTCGCCGTCAGCAGCCGCCCGCGGTTGTGCATCCAGCCCTCGTGCGCGAGCTGCCGCATCGCGGCGTCGACGATCGGGTAGCCGGTGCGCCCCGCGCGCCACGCCTCGATCTCGGCCTCGTCCGTGCGCCACCGGTCGCCGCGCGGGCGGTAGTCGGCGTGCGCCGCGTCGGGGCGCGCGGCGAGGACCTGGTGGTGGAAGTCCCGCCAGGCGAGCTGCCGGACGAAGGCGTCGGCGCCCGCGCCGCCCGCCGCGCGGGCGCGGTGGACGAGTTCGGTGGCGGACAGCGTGCCGAAGTGCAGGTGCGGGGAGAGCCGGGAGGTGGCGTCGCCGGGGAGGTCGTCGTGGCGGACCTCGTAGGCGGGCGCCCCGGTGCGCAGCCAGGCCGCGAAGCGCCGCCTGCCCTCCTGCTCGCCCCCGCGGGCGAGCCCGGGGGAGGTGCCGGAGACCTCCGCACGCGCCGGCGGCGCCACGGAACGGACCCCGGCCGGCACCGGGACGCGGCGCGGCGCGGGCAGCGGCGTACGCGGCTCGGCGGCGCTCCAGCGGCGGAAGTACGGGGTGAACACCGCGAAGTGGTCCCGCGCCTGCGGCGTCACCGCGCCGGGCGCCAGCACCGTGACCGCCGCGTCGTGCACCACGAGCCGGCGCCCGTCCGCCGCCAGCGCCTCGCGCAGCCGGGTCTCGCGGCGCTGCGCGTACGCGCTGACGCCCGCGGCGACGTGCACCTCGTCCGCCCCCGCGGACGCCGCCACCCGGACCGTCTCGCGGACCGGGTCCCCGGTGCGTACGACGAGCCCGCCGCCGCGGGCCCGCAGCCCCTCGTCGAGACCGGCCAGGCAGTCCGCAAGGAACGCCCGCCTGTTGGGCGGCGCGAAGCCGATCCGGGCGAGGGTGTCGTCCGACACGAACAGCGGCACGACGTCGTCGGCGGCGCGCACGGCGGCGTGCAGCGCGGGGTTGTCGTGCAGCCGCAGGTCGGAGGTGAAGAGGCAGACGGCGACGGTCATCCCGGCATTCTCACGGGGCAGGGGCCGGCGCGTCGCCGCGCCATGCCGGTGGCGTACGACCGGACCCGCACCGTGACGTACGCCACCGAAGGCCCGCACTGAAGGGGCGTTTACCGATTCGTTACTCGGCAAGACGCCGTCCATGTCGAACAGAAGCAGACCCAGTGCGGCGGCGGTGCTCGTCGCCATAGCGGATCTGGCCGCGTTCGTGATCGGTCTCTGGATCCTCCTCTTCATCCTGGACGCGAACCGCACCAACGACTTCGTGGACTTCGTGCACGACCTCGCCGGCTGGCTGGCCGGCTGGTCCCGCGACATGTTCACCGTCGATCCCGACTGGTGGCGCGTGATGCTCAACTACGGGATCGCGGCCGTCGTGTACCTCATGATCGGACACGTGGCGGCCAGGGCGGTCAAACGGTGGTGACCTGACGCCGCGCGGCAGCGGCGACCCCGAGGGAGGGAGGGACGATGAGGGGCCATCGACTGACGTTGGACGTGCTCAGCTCCAGCGCCCAGTGCGCGGTGATCCGCGTCGGCGGCGAGCTGGACCACGGGGGCGAGCGGCTGTTCCTCGACACCGTGGGGTCGTGCGTGGACTCCGGACACCGCTTCGTCGTCCTCGACATGACCACGCTCAGCTTCTGCGACTCCCGCGGTCTCAACTGCCTCTTCGCGGTGCGCTGGCTGCTGCGCCGGCAGGGCGGCGAGCTGCTGCTCGCCGCGGTGGGCCGGCGGGTGATGTATCTGCTGGAGCAGACGGGCAGCACCGACCTGATCGCCGCGCACCGCAGCGTGCGGGAGGCGCTGGAGCACGTGCCGGAGGCGCTGCGGGCGAGCTGGCCCCCGGGCGCGGTCCCGGGAGCGGCGCGCCCCCCTGCGTTCTAAGTCGGTTCCGGCGTGCTGCAAATGGCCCAGGCACGGGCGGAAAAGCGAGCTGGAGGGGGTGTTGTCGGGCCACGTTGATTACAGGTGCAAAGTAACGGTCAGGTATAGCCGCCGTGATGACGGGTAGCTGCACACAACGCCTGTCGAGCAGAAGTCCACATCAGGGGGACACCATGACGACATTCGTGAAGCCCGACCACGGGCCCCGGACCGGCCCCGGCACGGCCACGGACGCCGGTACGGCCACCGATCCGGCCGCCGACCCGCTCGCCGGTCTCGACCTGCCGCCGCTGCCGGAGTTGCGCGAGGCGAGTACGGCCGACGCGCGCGCCCTGTCCCGGGTCCTCTTCGCACGGCTGGCGGAGCTGGAGGAGGGCACGTACGCGTACTCGTACGTCCGCAACACCCTGGTCGAGCTGAACCTCGCGCTCGTCCGCTACGCCGTCACCCGCTTCCGGCTGCGCAGCGAGTCCCGCGAGGACGTCGTGCAGGTCGGCACCGTCGGCCTGATCAAGGCGATCAACCGCTACGACCTCGGCGAGGGCACCGAGTTCCCCACGTTCGCGCTGCCCACGATCATGGGCGAGATCAAGCGCCACTTCCGCGACACCTCCTGGGCGGTGCGGGTGCCGCGGCGGATGCAGGAGCGGCGGCTGACGCTGGCGAAGGCGAGCGCACGGCTGGAGCAGACGCTCGGCCGCGGCCCGAACGTCGCGGAACTCGCGGAGCAGACCGGTCTCGACCCGGACGAGGTCGTCGAGGGGCTGGTCGCCGCCAACGCGTACAAGACGTCGTCGCTCGACTACCACACCGCCGACGAGGAGGGTGAGTCCTTCCTCGCGCGGCGCACCGGCGCGCCGGACCCGGACCTGGAGAAGGTCGAGAACCTGGTGTCGCTCAAACCGCTGGTCGAGGCGCTGCCGGAGCGCGACCGCAAGGTGCTCGACCTGCGGTTCGGCGCCGAGATGACGCAGAGCGAGATCGGTGCGGAGCTGGGCATCTCGCAGATGCACGTGTCCCGGCTGCTGACCTCGATCCTCAGACGCCTGCGCGAGGGACTGACCGAGCCGGCATGAGTACCGGCGCGCGCCTGCGCCGGGGCCGGCTCTCCGGCCGCGTACGGCGCCGGAAGGCGACCGGGATAGCCGAGGCCGGGCGCTCGGCGCGGGCCGCTGCCCGGGCCGCGGCCGAGGGCCTCGCCGCCGCCCGCGGCGGCGGGACCACGGTGGCCACGCGGCTGCGCCGGGCGGACCACGCGCTCTTCGCCCGGGTCGCCGCGACCCGCTGGCCCTTCGCCGAGCCGGTGCTGCCGCGGCTGAGCCGGGGCGCCGACCACGGCGTCCTGTGGTTCGGCACCGCCGCGGCCGTCGCCGCGTTCGGCGGCCCGCGCGGTCGCCGCGCCGCCATGCGCGGGCTCGGCTCCCTGGCGCTGGCCTCCGCGACGGTGAACACGGCGGGCAAGGGCGCGTTCCGCCGCGCCCGGCCCGTGCTCGACACGGTGCCCGTCATCCGGCATCTCGCGCGGCAGCCGATCACGTCGTCCTTCCCCTCCGGCCACGCCGCCTCCGCCGCCGCCTTCGTGTGCGGCGTGGCGATGGAGTCGCCGCGCTGGGGCGTGTTCCTGGCGCCGGTCGCCTGGTCGGTCGCCTTCTCCCGGATCTACACCGGCGTCCACTACCCCAGCGACGTGCTCGTCGGCGCGGGCCTCGGGCTGGGCGCCGCGCTCGTCGTACGCCGCCTGGTGCCGCCCCGCTCCCGCGGGACACATCCGACGCCGCCGCCCGCCGAGGCGCCCGCGCTGCCCGCCGGCGCCGGGCTGTACGTCGTGGTCAACCCTGCCTCCGGCGCACAGCAGTTCGTCGATCCGGTACAGCAGCTCGCTGCCGTGCTGCCGGAGGCCCGGGTGGCGATGGCCGGCACGCCGGCCGACCCCGGGGCGGGGCCGCTGCCCGAGCTGCTGGACACCGCCGCGCAGGAGGCCGCGCGCGACGGCGGTGCCCTGGGCGTCATCGGCGGGGACGGCACGGTGGCCGCGGCGGCGGAGGCGGCCATGCGGCACGGTGTGCCGCTGGCGGTACTGCCGGGCGGTACGTTCAACCACTTCGCCACCGACCTCGGGGTGGAGAGCATCGCCGAGGCCGGCCGCGCCGTGACGCGCGGCAGCGCCGTCGCCGTGGACGTCGGCCGGATCCGGCCGGGGACGCGGGACGGGGCGCCGGTCCACTTCCTGAACACCTTCAGTCTCGGCGTCTACCCCGAGCTGGTGCGGTGGCGCGAACGCTTGTCGCCGCCGCTCGGCGGGCCGCTGGGCACGGTCGCGGCGGTGCTGCGCGTCATCCGTACGGCGGAGCCGGTCAGCGCGCGGATCAACGGCCGGCGGCGGGAGGTGTGGCTGCTGTTCGCGGGTGCGGGCGCGTACCACAACGTGGGCATCGCGCCGGTGCGCCGCGACAACCTCGCCGACGGGGTGCTGGACGTGCGCGTCGCCCGCGCCGGGGACTTCGCCAGGACCCGGCTGCTGGCCACGGCGCTGGCCGGCGGACTGGCCAGGACCCGCTTGTACGCCGCGGGCCGGCTGCGCCGGATCGTCGTCTCGGGGCTGCCGGACGGCACGCGGATGGCCTACGACGGGGAGGTCGTCCCCGCGCCGACCGCGTTCGAGCTGGATAAGCTCGAAAGAGCGCTGACCGTCTACCGGCCGGCCATGGACTGACGCATCCCCCCGGGAGGTCCGCATGTTCGAGGCACACGACATCCGAGAGTGGCGCGGCCATCCCGTCCGCGGCGCGGACGGCGGCAAGATCGGCGAGATGGAGGCCGTCTACGTCGACACCCGCACGGACATGCCGTCGTTCGCCACCGTCAAGGCCGGCGTGCCGGGGCGCAAGCGGCTGGTCTTCGTGCCGCTGGACGGCGCGTCGGTCAGCCCCGGGTACCTGACCGTCGCGTACGACAAGGGCCGGGTCAAGTCGGCGCCGTCGATCGACACGGACGGCGAGCTGACGTCCGCGGAGGAGCCGGCGGTCTTCCAGCACTACGAGCTGGCGTACGAGGCGGGCGCGGCGGGCGAACGCCGGCTGGCCCGGCGCTGACCCCGCCCCCGGCCCCGCGCGTACGGCCGCCGCGTCCCTCACCGCGGTACGGCCGGCACCGCCGGGCGCCGCGGCGGACGGGCCGTCTCCGGCCTGTCCTCGCCGCGGGCCAGCAGCGCGTTGAACTGCGCGCCCGCCAGCAGCGCCAGGTTCGAGAACCACAGCCAGATCAGGAAGACGACGACCCCGGCGAGTGACCCGTACAGCCTGCTGTACGTCCCCGCCGCGTAGGACGCGTACAGCGCGAACCCCACCGACGCCAGCAGCCACAGCGCCCCCGCCACCAGCCCGCCCGGCACGGCGTGCGACACCGCGCGCGACTCCGGCGGCCCCGAGCGGAAGAGCAGCAGCACCAGCAGCGCCGCCACGAAGACCAGGAACGGCCAGCGCAGGAAGTCCCACAGCGCCGCCGTCTGCTCGCCCATCCCCAGCGGCCGCCCCAGCGCCCGCATGCCGGGACCGGTGACCACGAGCGTCAGCGCGCCGGACACCAGCAGCGTCAGCAGCAGCAGCGCCATCGCGAGGATCGCCGGTGCGCGGCGCAGCACGGGCCGGCTGTCGGGGGTGCCGTACATCGCGTGCAGGGCGCGGCGGAAGACGGACAGGAAGCTGCACGCGGACCAGACGGCGCTGGCGGCGCCCACGGTGGTGAGGATCCAGGCGGTGGAGTGGCCGCGGGTGACGTCGTGGAGGGCGTCGTTGAGCGCGGTGTCGGTGCCGGTGGGGGCGAGCCCTGCGATGTAGGCGATCAGCTCTTCGGTGCCGGAGGGGTCGGCGAGGCCGATGACGGTGAGGGTGACGAAGAGCGTGGGCAGGACGGTGAGTATGGCGTAGTACGTCAGGGCGGCGGCCCAGTCGCTGATGTCGTCGTTCCAGAGGGCCACGGGGGTACGGCGCAGGGCGGCGCGGTAGCGCGCCCCGTTCTCCCATCTGCCCCGCGCGTGCACCCCACGCTTCATCGGTCCATGCTCCGCTCTTCGTTCGCTCCGCACCCGCCCGGCACGCCGCCGTGGACCGTTCCTGTCTACCGCGTCCGGGCCGCCGGCTCTTCAACCGGCCGGGTCCGGTCCGCGGAAGAGCCGGTGCCACCAGCGCCGGCGCGGCGGGTGAACGGCGCGGCCGAGGCGGCGGCCGAGGAACAGGTAGCCGAGGAAGGCTCCGGTGGTGTTGAGGATGACGTCATCGATGTCGAACGCCCGGCCCGTGATGAAGGTGCCCTGGACCACCTCGACCGCCGTCATCACCGCGGCGGTGCACAGCCCCACCCGCAGCAGCCCCCGGGCGGGCGGTACGAGCACGGGCAGCAGCAGCCCGAAGGGCACGCCGAGCAGGATGTTGCCGCCGAGCTGCCGGACGGTGTCGACGAACGCCGGCTGGGTGAGGTAGTCGCGGATCGAGTCGCCGGGGCGCAGGTTGGTGTGCGTCATGGGCTCCGCCGCGGCGGACGCCTCCAGCGTCAGCCGCGCGAGCACCGCGGCGAACGCCACCATCAGGGCGAACGCCACCAGCATCGCGCCGGCGCGCACCCAGCGGCCCACCGGCGGTCTGCCGGCCCGCGGCTCCGCGGGCGGCTCGGCGGGCCCGTCCGCGGAGGCGGTGGCGGCGGTCGGGTCCCGGTCCTTGCGGGAGATGCCCATCACGCCTCCCCGAGGCCGAAGAACCGGGCGTGGTCGTCGGGGAGCCGGTCGAGGATCCGGCGCAGCAGGTCGGGGTCGACGGCCGCGGAAAGGGCACCGAGTACGGCCTCGGTGTCGCGGGTGGCGCCGGCCTTGCCGGTGTGCTCGCGGTCGGCGACCGCCTCGATGAAGCCGTCGGGTGTGAGGGCGTCGTCGGTCGGCGCGGTCCCGGCCAGCAGCGGTCCGCAGGCGGGTGGCAGCACCCTGGCCAGCTCGGTCCTCTCGTCTCCCATGAGCCGGGTGCCGAGCACTTCGACGACGGTGGTGACGGCCTGCGCTGCCTGGCGCAGGTCCGCGTACCGCCCCCGGCGCTGTACCTCGCGCAGCAGTCCGTCGGACGTCAGCCGCCGTTCCCCGGCGGCGGTGCCGCCGGCGGTTCGCGACTCGTCGGCGGACGGGGGCACGGATGACATGAACCCTCCCTTCCGAGGCCGGGCGGGTTGCCCGGCGACGTGTGAGCGGGCGGTTACCCGGCCGTCCGGACGGTATGCACGCGGCCGTGACGGGCGGGCCGGCCGCGGCCCGGTGGGGCTCCTGGGGAGGGGTGTGCCGGCGCGCCCGGGTCGCGACGGCGTTCGGCGGTCGTCTCCGTGTGCGACGGCGGATACGCCGCGGCGCGGGCCGGCCCCGTGTCCGGCCCGCCCCGCGGCTGTCCCGGTGCGGTGGAGGTGATCGGTGCGGGGTGCGCGCGGGAGGCGCACCGCGTGCGGTGTAAGTGAGGTACGGACATGACGCGGCGTCTGCTCACGCGCGCGTGTCGAGGACCTCCCGCAGCTTCGCGCCGAACTCCTCCGGCCGGCCCGCGTAGCCGAACTCCGCGTCGAGGAAGCCGCCGTGGTGGCTGGGGAAGACCGTCGCCTCCTGCCCGAGCAGCGCGGCCGTGCCGCGTGCCGTACGCGCCGTGAACGTGTCGCCGGACTCCTCGCCCACCGCGATGACCACGCGCGTCGGCGCGGCGGCGAGCGCGGCCGGGTCCGGGCGGTAGCCGCTGACGGCCCAGGAGCGGTCCGAGAGCAGCGGGTCGTCGCGGTTGCCGTCGTCGTCGGCGGGCATGCCGAAGGCCGCCGGGTCGGGGGCGGGCTGCGCGAAGTAGGCGTCGGTGAACTCGCCCTGCCACGCGGTCAGTCCCATGAACGCCGCCATGCCGGTGCCCCAGCCCTTGGCGTCGTACGCGTCCGTGACGCCCTGCCGGGCCCGCTCCGCGGCCTTCGCGTCGGGGAGCGCCGGGATGATCGGCGGCTCGTGCGCGACGAGCGTGGTCACGTCCTCGGGGTACGCGGTCACCAGCGCCAGCGCCGTGACCGCGCCGCCGCTGCTGCCGAACAGCTCGACCGGTCCCGTGCCCAGCGCGGCGATGACGGCGTGCACGTCGGCGGCCTGCGTCTCGGGCGTGTGGTCGTGCCGGCCGTCCTTGCGGGTGCTGCGGCCGAGGCCCCGCGGGTCGTAGGTGACGACGGTGCGGTCCGGGAACTGCGCCGCGAGCGCGCGGAAGCCGCTCGCGTCCATGGGCTGGCCGATGAGCAGCAGCGGGGGGCGGCCGTCGGCGGTGGGCAGAGGGCCGCGCACGTCGTAGACGAGGTCGACGTCGGGGGTGTTCAGCGTGTGTGTGTCCATGTCCGTGCAGACGATGCGGCCGGCCCGAACTCATCGGTGCCGGATGTGACACGCCTTACTGCAACTCTAAGGTTGCAGTAAGTGCCCTTTCTGTGCAACGCTGCGGTTGCAGATCAACGCACGAGGAGGAACCGTGAACGACACCGCCTACACCGACGCAGAGCTGGCGGAGCTGGACCGGGTCGCCCGCCAGATCGACATCGACGCCCCCGCGGACCGGGTCTGGGACCTGGTCGTACGGCCCGGCTGGTACATCAACGACGGCACCGTCGACCCCGAGCCCGACCTGCGCTACGAGGACGACGTGGCCGTCGTCCGGCTCGGGGAGTCCGGCGAGTTCCGGTTCCGCACCGTCGAGCTGGACAAGCCGCGCTACGCCTCGTTCCGCTGGCTCTCCGGCCGCAACCAGGAGGGGGCCAGGGACGCGACGCTCGTGGAGTTCTGGATCGACGAACGCCCCGGCGGCGTGACGCTGCGCGTGGTGGAGAGCGGCTTCTCCCGCCTCTACGACGAGCGGGCGGCGTGGGTGAAGGAGCGGGAGACCAACGACGAGGGCTGGGTGGAGGAGCTGGCGGCCGGCAAGGCGTACGTCGAGACGACCGCCGCCGCGGCGCCGCGGCCGTGACCGCGGCCGCCGGCCCCGCCGTCGTGTGCGCCGCGCTCGGCGAGCCGACGCGCTGGACGATACTCACCCGCCTCGGCGAGGGCCCGATGTCGGCGTCCGCACTGGCCAAGGTCATGCCCGTCAGCCGGCAGGCCATCGGCAAGCACCTCGACGTGCTGCGCGAGGTCGGTCTGGTGGAGTCGGAACAGCGCGGCCGCGAGGTCGTGTACGTGGCCGTGGGCGCCCGGCTGGGCGCGCTCGCGCGGGAGCTGGACCGGATCGGCCGGGCCTGGGAGACCCGCCTGCTGCGGATCAAGGAACTGGCGGAACACCCCGACCCCGACCCGCCCCCGCGGAGCTGACCCCGCGCGCACCCCCTCCCCGAGGCGGCCGGGGAGGGGGTGCGCGCGCTACCGGGCGGACCGGCTGCGTACCAGGAGGTACAGGAAGTACGGCGTGCCGATGACCGCCGTCATCAGGCCCGCGCCGAGCTGGGCCGGGGCGATCACCGAGCGGCCGATGACGTCCGCCGTGCACACCAGCACCGCGCCCAGCAGCACCGCCACCGGGACCACCCGCGTGTGCTGCCGGCCGACCAGCGCCCGCGCCGCGTGCGGCGCCACCAGGCCCACGAACCCGATCATGCCCGCCGCCGACACCGCCGTCCCGGCCAGCACGACGCTCAGGATCAGCAGCCACAGCCGGCTCCGCCCGAGGTCCAGGCCCAGCAGCCGCGGCGTGTCCTCGTCCAGGGAGAGGAGGTCCAGCTCCCGGCGCCGTACCGCCGCGATGGCGAGCCCCACGACCAGGACGATCGCCAGCGGGACGACGTCGGGCAGCGTCCGCCCGTACGTGGAGCCGGACAGCCAGGTCAGCGCCATCGTCGCGTTGAACGGGTCCGTCAGCACGATCAGCAGGCTGATCAGCGCCGTCGCGGCGGTGGCGAAGCCCATGCCGACGAGCACCAGCCGGTTCTGCTGGAACCCGCCGCGGGCGGCGAGCCCGAAGACCCCGACCGAGGTGAGCGCCGCACCGGCCAGCGCGGCGGCCGACAGGCCCCACGAACTGGGCACCGACACCGTCGTCACCAGCAGCACCGCGCCGAGCGCCGCGCCGTTGGAGACGCCGAGCACGCCCGGCTCGGCCAGCGGGTTGCGCGTCACGGCCTGCACGATCGTGCCGGAGAGCGCGAGCGCGGCGCCCGCGAGCAGGGCGGCGAGCACCCGCGGCACGCGGGTGTCGAGGACGACGTCGGTGGTCGGACCCGCCCGGCCCTGGACCCAGTTGGCGACGTCGCCGAGGAGCAGTTTGGTGTCGCCGACCAGCAGGGCGGTGAGCGTCACGGCCACCAGCGCGGCCAGCAGCACCGCCGTGGTGACGACGAACGTGCGGTGGCTGCGGATGCGCAGCTTGTCGGTGTCGGCCGCGCCCGCGGTGTCGCGCAGCCGGGTGGCCATCACCACGAGGAACACCGCCCCGACGAGGCTCGTGACCACGCCCGTCGGTACGGAGACCGCCGTGTCGGAGGGCACCAGGGCCCGCAGCAGCACGTCCGCGCCGAGCACCAGCGCCATGCCCAGCAGGGCCGCCAGCGGAATTCCCGCCCGCGACTTGCCGTACGTACGGAATCTGCGGGCGAACCCCCGCACCAGCGCCGGCGCACACAGGCCGACGAAGCCGATCGGCCCGGCGAGCGTCACCGACGCCGCGGAGAGCAGCACCGCGAGCAGCACCGCCGTGACCCGGGTGGCGCGCACCGGCACGCCGAGCCCGCGGGCGGCGTCGTCCCCGAGGGCCAGGGCGTCGATGCGCCGGGAGAGCAGCAGCAGCCCGGCCAGGCCGGCGAGGGCGAGCGGCAGCATCTGCGTGACGCCGTCCCAGCCGCTCTGTGAGATGCTGCCCTGCTGCCAGTCGTAGAGGCCCTCCGTCTCCTCCGGGAAGAGCAGCAGCATCCCCTCGGTGACCGCGAACAGCCCGAGCGTCAGCGCGGTGCCCGCGAGCACCAGCCGTACCGTGCCCGAGCCCAGGCCCGAGAGCCCCAGCACGACCGCCGCGGCGGCGAGCCCGCCGGCGAACGCGACGCCGGAGGACGCCAGCATCGGCAGCGACACCCCGGTGGCGGCGGCGAGCCCCAGCGCGGCGTACGAACCGGCGTTGACGGCGAGGGTGTCCGGGGAGGCCAGCACGTTGCGGCTGACCGCCTGGAGTGCGGTGCCGGCGATCGCCAGCGCCGCGCCGACCATCAGGCCCGCGGCCATCCGGGGCAGCCGGGACGAGATGACGACGGAGGAGTCGCCGGAGTCCGCCTGCCCGGTGAGCGCCTTCCAGACCTCGGCCGCGCCGGCGTCGGAGGTGCCCTGGGTGAGGTCGGCGACCGCGAGGACCGCGACCAGCAGCGCGAGCCCCACGGCCACCGCCGCCGCGCCCGTCCGCGACCGTACGGTCGGCGGCGGGGCGGGCGCGGCGGCGGGGGTGGTCGGGGCGGTGACGGCCATCGGCTACTTCGTCAGCGCGGCGACGAGGGCGTCGACGTACTGGTTCATGGACTCGACGCTGCCGAACATCCAGATGCCGTCGTCCAGCCGGTGGACGTCGCCCGCCTTGACGAACGGCAGGGACTTCCAGACGGAGTCGTCCTTCAGCTCGCCGGTGAAGGGCGTGCTGGCCTCGTCCTGGTCGTTGCCGATGTAGACGAACTGCGTGTCCTCGGGAAGCTTCGTCAGGCCCTCGACGTCGGTGGAGCCGAGGCCGTAGTCCTTGTCGCCCTCGACGTCCCAGGCGTTTTCGAGGCCCAGCCGCTCGTTGACGCCGCCGAGCAGGGAGCCGCTGGTGAAGGGGCGGATGGAGACCTGGTTGGAGACGACGTAGCCGTCGGCGAAGGCGATCTTCCCGCCGCCCAGGCCGGCGTCGTCGAGCGCCTTCTTGCCCTCGTCGAGCTTGGTGTCGAACTCCTTCTTCAGCTCCTCGGCCCGGTCGGTGGTGCCCGTGGCCTCGGCGATGAGGTCGAGGTTCTCGGTCATCTGGCCGACGGGGTCGGAGGCGTCGGCGGAGCGCAGGGTGAGCACGGGGGTCCGCTTGCTCAACTGCTTGACGGCCGACTCGGGGAGGTCGTTGGTGGCGATGATCAGGTCGGGGTTGAGCGCGGCGATGGTGTCGATGCTCGGCTCGCCGCGGGTGCCGATGTCCTCGGGCTCGCCCGTGAGCGGCACCGCGGAGTCCCAGGTGTTGTAGCCCTTGACGTCGGCGACGCCGACGGGGTCGACGCCGAGGGAGACGAGGTTCTCGACCACGTTCCACTCGGTGCCGACGACCTTCGTGGCGGGCCCGTTTTCGAGCGTCACCTTCTTGCCGGTGGAGTCGGTCAGGGTGATCGGCTGCGCGGCGCCCTTGCCGGCGCCGCCCTTGTCGTCGTCGTCCGCGGCGTCTTCGGTGGTGCCGCAGGCGGCCAGGGTGAGCGTCGCGGCGGTGGCGACCGCCGCGGTCAGCAGGAGGCGTGTCATGAGGAAGTGCTGAGCCTTTCGCTTCGCTTGTGGTGCCGGCCGATGGCGCGGGTGCGCAGCCGGCCCGTCAGGGGGTCGTCGTCGACGTCGATGCGGATGCCGTACGCCCTGCTGAGCAGTTCGGGCAGCAGGACGTCTTCCGGGCGGCCGTCGCCGACGATGCGGCCGTCGTCGAGCAGGACCATGCGGTCGGCGACGGCCGCCGCCTGGTCGAGGTCGTGCAGGACGGCGCCCACCGCGATGCGGTGGTCGTCGGCCAGGTCGCGTACCAGGTCGAGGAGTTCGACCTGGTAGCGCAGATCGAGGTGGTTGGTCGGCTCGTCGAGCAGCAGCACGCCGGTGTCCTGCGCGAGGCAGCCGGCGAGCCAGACGCGCTGCAACTGCCCGCCGGACAGGTGCTCGGCGCCGCGCTCGGCGAGGTCGGTGACGCCGGTCATCGCCAGCGCCCGGTCGACGGCCGCGCGCCCGCCGGGGTCGGAGGCGCCCCAGCGGCCGCGGTACGGGTAGCGGCCGAACTCCACGACATCGCGGACGGTGAGCCCGCTGGGCGTGGGCCGCCCCTGCGTGAGCAGGGCGACGTGCCGGGCGAAGTGCCGGGTGGACATCGCGAACCCGTCGGTGTCCTCGTCGATGACGAGGCTGGCCCGCCGGGCCCGTTGGAGCCGCGCGAGGGTGCGCAGCAGCGTCGACTTCCCGCTGCCGTTGGGCCCGACGAGGACGGTCACCTCCCCCGGCCGCAGCCGCAGCGAGGCGTCGTGGACGACGTCGACGCCGTCGTACGCCACGGTGACGTCGGCGGCGGACAGGGCGTGCCCGCGGGCTCCCGCGGCGGTGGGCGTGCTCTCTCCGGCTCTCACGGGAGCTTAGGTTAACCTAACCTCACCCCGGCTCGGCAGTCGGTACGCGAGAGAAAGCATGTGCGCCGCCGCCCCGGGACCGTCCCCTCGCCTTCCGCGGACCGGCCGCCTACGCTTCCCCGCGGCCCCATCTCCCGGAGGAGGCCGGCCCGGTGAACTGGTGGAAGACGCTCCGTACGGCCCTGGCAGGTGGCGAGAAGCACACCGGCCCCTGGTGCGACGCCTGTCGCAGACGGGTGCCGGGCCCGGTGACGAAGCCGCCGCCGCCCGGAGTGCTCTCCCCGTTCTACGTCGGCGCGCCCGGCCGGGTCGGCTCGACCGTCGTCAGGGAAGCCTGCGAGGACTGCTGGCGGCGGCACCGCGAACTCACCGCGGAAGGCGAGGCGGACTACCGCAGAAAGCACCCCGTCGGGAAGTACGTCGCGGCGCTGCGGGATCGCGACCTGTCCGTCCGCGAGGACGCCGCACGCGTCCTGGCGTCGCTGCGCGACCCGCGCGCCGTCGAACCGCTGATCACGGCCATCCGGTCGGAGATGCACCATCCCCGGGTGGAACGGTCGTACCACGTCAGCGCCCTGATGTTCGCGCTCGCCGACACCGGCGGCGAGGAGGCCCGGCGCTTCCTCGACGCACTGCTGCGCGCGCCGGCGTCCTGGCGGGAGCTCCACCGCCCGGACTTCTACCCGCTGGTCCCGGCCGTCGACTGGGTCGCCCCGGCGCTCGCCGTCCTGGGCGACACCGTGATGCTGCGCCCCCTGCTGGACCTGCTGGCGGAGGACCGGCCCGATCCGGTGCGCCGCACGACGGCGCAGCACCTGGTCCGCCTCACGAACGGCGGAGCGGGCCGGTGGTCGGTGGACGGTCCTGTGGTGTGCGAGATCACCGCGGAGGGGCGGAGGATGTTCACCGCGGGGATGCGGGCAGCGGCGGACGACGCGGACGAGACGGTACGCAGGTACGTCAGGAGCGCGCTGGCGCAGGTCGGGACCTGGTAGCCGGGCCGCTTCCGGGTATACGCGTGGGGCTTGTGCGGGGCCCGGCGGCGGCGGGAGGCGAACCTCACTGGCGCGCGAGGGGGGTGCCGGGGCGAGAATACGGGTGGGCGGCGTGCGGATGCCGGACCCACCCGCGAGCGCCAGGCACCCGCGGCGCCCGACGACGAGCACATCCTGGAGGCTCCGTGACCGCCGCACCACCGCGTACGACAGCCGCCCCCGCCGCTGGTGTGGAGGCCCCGCCGGCCACCGTGCCGTGGGCCGCCGCCGTGGGGCTGCGGGCGCCGTGGCTGGCGGCGCTGAGCCGCCGGGCGTTCTTCCCGCCCGCGCTGGCCGCGGTCGCCGGGGTGCTGCTCGCGCTGGCCTTCCCGCCGTACGGGCTGTGGCCGCTGGCCGCCGTCGCGCCCGCGGCGCTGTTCGTGCTGCTGCGCGGCGCCCGCCGCAAGCGGGACGCGTTCTGGCTCGGCACGGCCTTCGGCGTCGCGTTCTTCGTCCCCCTGCTGTGGTGGCTGTCCAACCTCGGCATCCTGCCGTGGCTGCTGCTCAGCGTCATCCAGGCCGTGATGCTCGGCGGCCTGTGCCTCGCCGTGCCGCCGCTGGTGCGGCTGCCGGTGTGGTGGCTGTGGGCGGCGGCCTGGTGGGTCGCGGTCGAGGCGGTGCGCTCGCGGGTGCCGCTGGGTGGCTTCCCCTGGGGCCGGCTGGCCTTCAGCCAGGCCGACGCCCCGACGCTCGGCTGGGCGTCGGTCGGCGGCGCCCCCGGGGTCAGCGCCGTCGTCGCGCTCGCCGCCGGCGCGCTCGCGGCGCTCGTCACCGCGCGGGCCGCGCGCCGGGTGGTGCCGGCGGTCGCGCTGGCCGGGGCGCTCGCGCTGGGGGCGTGCGGGACGCTGCTGCTGCCGAGCGCCGGCGAGTCGGGCGACGAGCGGGCGACCGTGGCCGTGGTGCAGGGCAACGTGCCGCGGGCGCGCAGCCTGGAGGAGCAGGCCCGGGTCGAGATGGTCGCCGAGAACCACATCGCGGCCACCGAGGAGCTGGTCGAGGACATCAGGGCGGGCCGCGTGGAGCGGCCCGACCTGGTGCTGTGGCCGGAGAACGCCACCGACCGCGACCCGCGCAACGACCCGGTCCTCAGCGCCCGGATCTCGCAGGTCGTGGACGACCTCGGCGCCCCCGTCGTCGTCGGCGCCATCCTCGACGCCCCCGGCGACCGCATCCGCAACGCCGGGCTCCTCTGGCTCCCGGGCAGCGGCCCCGGCGCGTACTACGCGAAGCGGCAGCT
The DNA here is from genome assembly GCF_039871555.1 of Streptomyces sp. B5E4. Classification (NCBI taxonomy): domain Bacteria; kingdom Bacillati; phylum Actinomycetota; class Actinomycetes; order Kitasatosporales; family Streptomycetaceae; genus Streptomyces; species Streptomyces sp. B5E4. The sequence continues at coordinate 57,880 of NZ_JBDPMI010000019.1, read as the reverse complement.
CGTGCCCTTCGGCGAGTACATCCCGATGCGCTCGCTGCTCGGCGGCTTCGGCGATCTCCAGCTCATCCCGCGCGACTTCGAGGCGGGCGACGAGGCGGTGCGCCTGGACGCCGGGGACGTGCGCCTGGCGGAGTCGATCTGCTACGAGGTCGCGTACGACGGCCAGGTCCGCGACCAGGTGCGTACCGGGGCCAACCTGCTGGCCGTACCCACCAACAACGCCACGTACATGCGCGACAACAACCTCGGCGAGCCCGAGCAGCAGCTCGCGATGTCGCGGCTGCGGGCCGTCGAGCACGACCGCTCCACGCTGGTCGCCTCCACGACGGGCATCAGCGCGATCGTCACGCCGGACGGCGAGACGGTCGACGAGACGGGCCCGTGGCGCCGCGAGGTGCTGACGGCGGAGGTCCCGCTGCGCACGGACGAGACCCTGGCGACGCGGGTGGGCTCGGCCCCGGAGTGGACGATCGCGGCCCTCGCGGCAGGCGCGGTGGGCACCGCCCTGTACCTGCGCCGCCGCGACACCGCCCCGGCCCCGGACGCCGCTTCGGACGCCGCTGCCGACGCCGCTTCCGACGCCGCTGCCGACGTCGAGGCCGCTTCCGCTCCCGGCACCTCCGGCGCCCGTACGCGGACGGAGGCCTGACCCGCCACCGTGACGGGCCTGGGGGCGGACTTCCGGCGGCTGTGGTTATCCTCCGCGGTCTCCAACCTCGGCGACGGCGTCCGCCTGACCGCCCTGCCCCTGCTGGCCGCCGCCGTGACCCGCGACCCGGTGGCCGTCGCCGCCGTGTCGGTGGCGGCCGAAGTGCCGTGGCTGCTGGTCAGCCTCCCCGCCGGCGCCCTGGCCGACCGCGTCGACCGCCGTCGGCTCATGGTCGCCGTCCAACTCGTCCGGATGTCGCTGGCCGCGCTCCTCACGGCGACCGTCCTGGCCGACCGCTCCTCGATCGCGGTCCTGTGCGCGTTCGTGTTCCTGCTGGGGATCGGGGAGGTGGTCTTCGACGCCGCGGCGCCCACGCTCCTGCCGCGGATCGTGCCGAGGGAGCAGCTCACCCGCGGCAACGCGCGGCTGTTCGGGGTGGAGCTGGGCGCCAACGAGTTCGCCGGACCACCGCTCGGCGGCTTCCTCTTCCGGGTGGGGCAGGCGGTGCCGTTCGTGCTCGACGCGGTGAGCTTCGCGGCGAGCGCGGCGCTGCTGAGCCGGCTGCGGGGCACGTTCCGGCCGGAGCGCGCCCCGGACGCCGACTCCTCGACCGCCGGGCTGCTGCGGGAGATAGGGGAGGGGTTTCGGTGGCTGTGGCGCCATCCGGTGATCCGCACCCTGTCGGTCGTCGTCACGTTCATGAACCTGGCGCGCGCGATGACCATGGCCGTCTTCGTGCTGTACGCCCTGGAGACGCTGCACCTGTCGGCGGTCGGCTACGGGGTGCTGTCCAGCGCCGTCGCGGTCGGCGCGGTCGCCGGGTCCTGGGCCGCCGGGCGGATCCGGCCCGCGGCGGCCGGGCCGTCCCTGGTGGCCGCCGTCCTCGGGCACGGGCTGACGACGGTCGCGATGGGCGCGACCTCGCATCCGTGGGTGGCGGGGGCGAGCAGCGCCGGATTCGGGTTCGCGACGATGACGTGGAGCGTGCTGACCGCGGCGGTCCGGCAGACCGTCGTGCCGGACCGGCTGCTGGGGCGGATCAGCAGCGTCCACCGGTTCCTGAGCTGGGGCAGCCTGCCGCTGGGCTCGCTGCTGGGCGGGGTGCTGGCCGCGACGTACGGGCTGCGCGTGCCGTTCGTCGCGGGCGGGGCGGCGGTCGTGCTGGCGGCGCTGGTCGCGGCCCGTACGCTGCTGGGGGTCTCGGCGCTGCTCGACGGGCCGGGCGGGCCGGGCGGTGTCGGCGGGCCGGGCGGTGTCGGCGGGGTCAGTGGAAGCGGGTCGTGACGATGCGGGCCTTGTAGATCTGGGCGCCGGGGCGGGTCTTCGACTGGCCGCCGGAGAAGTAGACGGTCGGGCCGCCCCACGGCGGGTCCGCGGGCGTCGGGTCCAGGGTCCACATCGCCTCGCCGTCGGTGTAACGGACGTAGGACTTGACGTAGTTCTCCTCGGAGATGATCGTCACCTTCCGCGTGGCCTTGTCCAGCGAGTACACCCGGCCGCTGTCGGTGACCCACAGCTTGCCGGGGTCGGTGTAGTCGGGCTGGATGTCGTGGCCGTTGCCCGCGAACGCGATGTCCGTACCCGACTTCACCAGCCGCGCCGTGGAGTTGGCGCCCGTGACCCGGTAGGTGCGGATGACCGTGCCGCCGGTCACCCACAGCAGGTCGTTCACGTCGTCCCAGAGCACGGCGTGCGGCTTGGGCATGTCGGTGATCGTCTGCACCTCGCGGAGCGTGGAGTGGTCGCTGTCGGCGCCGCCGTAGACGTGGATGCGGTCGCGGGTGCCGGCGACGACGACGGCGGCGAGGTTGGGGATGCGCTCGATGCAGTGCGGGTAACTGGCCACCGACGTCTCCCAGATGAGGTCGCCGCGGTCCAGCCGGTTGCCGTTGCCGGTGACGGCCACGATGCCGGCGCGGCCGTTGCCGGGCTGGCCGGCGGTCATCAGCGCGATCGTGCCGTAGCGGGTGGTCGCGCGGAAGCGGATCTCGAAGGGGTCGTCCCAGCCGTTCGTGGTGCCCGGGGTGAAGCTCCAGTTCGATGCCCCGGACCAGTCGCCGGTGCGGTCGAAGACCTGGAAGCTGTTGGTGGCCTGATCGGTCAGCGCGATGGGGTAGTCGGACACCGCCGCGCTCGCCTTCGACGCACCGAGGGTGACGGCGGCGGGCGCGGCGACCGCGCCGCCGAGGGCTCCGGTGAGCAGGCTGCGACGCTTCATCGTCCGGTCATCCGTTCGTCGGCTTGTCGGTGGGGACTCGGCCGCTTTCCGTTGTAATGCACGGGTAATGCACGCCGGTTGCGCCGCGGTTGCGGGGGTTGGGGGACGTACACCGACTTCATGATTCTGTCAGGGGCATGACTTCCCACGGCCATTCTACGCGCATAGTCTGAGCGCCGGCACGGCCGACTGCCGGCACTCCCGCGGCAGTTGGCGCACCCCCAGGCCGTGCGCCGCGACCCGGCGCACCTACCCGAGGAGTCCCCATGCGCCCCACCGCGAAGAAGGGTCTGGTCGCCGTCGGCGTCACCGCGGCGGCCCTCCTGGCAACCGCCGCCCCCGCCGAGGCCGTCCCCGCCGACAAGGCCCAGGTGCTCGCGAGCTTCACGCAGACCAGCGCGACGAGCTACAACACCTGGGCCTCGGCGGAGGCGAACCGCTCTGCTTGGGCCGCGTACGAGTTCAACTGGTCGACCGACTACTGCAGCAGCTCCCCCGACAACCCCTTCGGCTTCCCCTTCCAGAAGTCCTGTCAGCGCCACGACTTCGGCTACCGCAACTACAAGGAGATGGGCACCTTCGACGCCAACAAGTCCCGCCTCGACAGCGCCTTCTACGAGGACCTCAAGCGCGTCTGCAACCGCTACTCGGGCGCCACCAAGACCTCCTGCGACAGCACCGCCTGGGTCTACTACCAGGCCGTCCGCGCCTTCGGCTGACCCCGTCCCCACCCCATCCGGCCCCGGCGGTGCCCCCATGCCGCCGGGGCCGGAAGCCGTTGCCGGCCGCCCGTGGTCACCGGACGTCGAGGGGAAGCCCGGCGACGACGGCTTTGCCGCAGGTACGGCGGGGGACGACGGCCCAGGCGGCGGAGAGCGCATCGACGAGGAGGAGGCCACGGCCGCCGCAGGCGGCCATGCCGGGTGCGGTGAGGGAGGGGGTGCCGGGGCCGGGGTCGGAGACGGCGAGCCAGTAGTGGCCGTCGGCGGGCCAGAGGAGCAGCTCGATGAGGTGGTCCTCGGCGGGGCGGGCGCCGTGGCGTACGGCGTTGGTGACGAGTTCGGAGGCGAGGAGCTGGAGGTCGTCACCGAGGCGGGGGCGATGGGGGCGGGGCAGGGCGTCGAGGACGGCGCGGCGGGCACGGGGGACGGAGAGGGGGTGGGCGGGGAAGGTGCAGCGGACGGGGAGGGGCGGGATGCGCGGAGCGGGGGTGGAGGGGTGTGGGGGCATGGCGTACTCCTGGGCCGGGGTTGGTCGTTGACGTGCCGGTGGCATGCCTCCCTGGGCGCGAGCACGCCCACCCCAGGGAGAGCGGGCATGCTCGCGCGGTGCGCTTCCGGCGTTGCTGTGAGTACCTGGCGCGCAACTGAGAGTAGACGGAGGTGGGGCAGAATTGCTAGCGTCATGAAAAATTCTGCCCCGCGCATGGAGGAACAGCCATGGCTGCCAGGAACACGCCGACTGAGCGGCAGAAGCGCTTGGGGAGCGAGGTACGGAAGATCCGCACCTCGGCCGGCATGTCTGCCACGTACGCCGCCGGATTGCTGGGGGTCGACAGCGGAAAAATCTCCAACATGGAGTTCGGCCAGCGCACCATCACCCCGGAGCGGCTGCGCACCCTGGCCTGCAACTGCCACTGCACGGACGAGAAGTACGTCGAGGCCCTGGTCGCCATGGCCCAGCCGGGCGAGAAGGGCTGGTGGGAACGGTATCGTGGCAGCCTTCCCCACGGGCTCCTGGACATCGCGGAGTTGGAGGCACACGCCCGCCGGATGCGCATCGGAACGACCGTGCACGTCCCGGGCCTGCTGCAGACCTCGGACCACGCCCTCGCCGTCTTCCGCGAGGTCATGCCGCCCCTGCCCGACGACGAGATCGGCCTCCGGCTCGCCCACCGCGCCAAGCGCCAGCAGGTACTCCTCGGCACCGACCCGCCCGACTACGTCGCGGTGGTACACGAAGCAGCTCTGCGCATGCAGTTCGGCGGTCGGCTGGTCGCTCGCGCGCAGTTGCAGCACCTGCTCGACATGGCCGACCGGGAGAAGGTCACCGTCCGGGTGATCCCGTTCGATCGGGGGTCCTTTCCCGGCGCCGGTCAGAACATCCTCTACGCCGAGGAGGCGGTCCCTCAGCTCGACACCGTGCAGATCGACAACTTGCACGGCCCGGACTTCCTGCACGCGGACGGACAGCTCGCGAAGTACCGAGCACAACTCGACCGGCAGGAGGACGCGGCTCTGCCGCCGGATGAGTCCCGCGACTTCATCCACGAGATCGCACGCCAACTCTGAAACGAGGTAACCATGCCCCACCCCATCGACTGGGAAGACCCGTTCTGCGGCGAAGGAAATGCGTGCTTCCGCATAGGCACGGACGCGGAAGGCAACGCGCACATCGCCGTGGCGGGCAGCGAGGAGCACCGGGTCACCGACTCCGTGGAAGCCCTCCGTACGCTCATCCGCGACATCAAAGCCGGCAAGGCGGACCACCTGCTGTAACGGCGCCGACCCGGCGTCCGAGGGGGCGGCGTCGGGGTTACCGGCGTCGCTCGGGCACCCCCGGGCCACCCATCTCCTGATGATGCGGGCCTGCGCCCGGCGTCAAGGACGCTCCCTCCGCTTCGCTGCGGGAGCGTCGCTACGCGATGGGGCTTCGCCCCACCCTTGACACCGGACTCCGGCCCGAAAGACCGGCGGCTATGAGTGGCCCGGGGGGAGCGGCACCCCGTCGAAGGCCCTACGGATCGGTCCCCGGAGGACGGGGGCCGAGGCCACCGCGGCGAGACCACCCTGCTCGCGGACGAGCCGCGCACCGGCTCGGACCTGAGCCGGGGCGGCGGCAGGACCGAGGGCGGGGGCGGCAGGACCGGGGGCGTCGTCTTCGCCCGGACCCCATTCCCCCTCACACCCGGGACCATTCGCCCAGGGACCCATTTCCCCTCACGCCCACCCAAGGGTATGCGGCTGGTCTGACAGTGCGGTTGCGGCGGGGTTCTGAGCTGGTACGTCGTAGGGGTGGGGCCGGATACGGGGGGTACGGGGGTACGGGGCGGGCCGGGGAAGCCGGGGCCGGAGCCCTGGGGGACGGCAGTGCCTGCCGTGTCGGGGGGGCGAGTCGGGGTGGGCGGTGTCGGAGGGGAGCAGCCCGTACGGGGGTTTTGGAGCATCGGGTCCCACCTCGAACGGCAGCCGGCTCCCCGGAGGGCCCGGCTCGGGCCCCGGCGGCGATGACGCACAACACTCCGCGCCCGCCAGTGCCCAGAACCCGTGCACCCGGGGAAGCAAGGCCCAACACCTGCCGCACGACGTGCATCCGCCCGGTGATTTGCCCGCCGGGGCGTGCCCTCACCGCTGGGGCGGAGAATTCGGGTTGTCACTCGCGGTAACAGCCCTGGATGCGGGCCGAATCGCCCCCCGGGTGCCGACTTTCGCGCACCCAGCCGCACCCACGGGGCCACAGCCCACCCTCCAGCACCCGGCCCGCACGGAACGCACGCGGCCGAGACGAACTCGCGGTAACCCACCCCGAAAACCGCCCCAAATCGCCCACCGGCCCCGACTTTCGCCCACGCAGCCACGCCAACCACCGCCCAGGCCACCCCGATTGAACGCAATCGGGAGGAACTCGCAGTAACTCCTGCGGCAAACCGGTGCAAACCGCCCCCGCGGGCCGACTTTCGCCCATCAACACGCATGCGGCCGATTCCGAGGCCGGCCGCCGCCGTTCAGGGTGCCTAGTGCTGTGACCGGGATGGTTCACCGTGATCGGGAGGCGGCTCGCGGGACGAGCGCAGACGAAACGGCTGGTATTACTGGGGCATGCAGGAAGAGATTGCACGCTCCGCGATCGACACGTTCATCGCCGCGTTCAACGCCTCGGAAGACAGCTTCGTGACTGCCCTGCTCTCCCAGGCTCTCACCTCAGACGTGGTCTTCTGGGGGCCGTTGGGCCGCAGCGAAGGAATCGCGGCGGTCGAACGGTTCGTCCTGGACATCCGGCGCCACCCGGCGGGGACCGGCACGATGGTGCGCAGCTCGGCGGTGGACATGCCTGACGAGTGGGCCCGGTACCAGTGGGTCTTTACCATGCGGGACGGAGGTCCCCGCCTGGCGGGAACGGACGTCGTCCATCTGCGGCGGAGCCTCATCGACCAGGTCATCGTCTTTGCGGGGGAGATCGAACCGTCCGCCTCCTGAGTCATCCTCCGGGGGCTGCGGTTCGCGGTTGGTCAGGCTGGGGTGTTGAGGGGGCGTCCGCCTCGTACACGGACCGGCTCGGCCACCGGGTCTCCAGCGATCAGATCGGACATCGCCGCACATCCAACCGCCACGACCGCCAACCCGGTGAACCTATGCGGGCACAGCACTAGGCGGAGGAATTGGGCCGTAACTCGCGGTAACGCCGCCACCGAACTGGGGCAAATCACCCTCGCGGGCTGACTTTTGCCCGTCGGTGTGCACGCGGCCGTTCCGAGGCCCGGTGGCCGCCGTCCGCGGCTTCGGAGCGGAGGAATTGGGTCGTCACTCGTAGTAACACCCTCGGATACGGGCCGATCGGGCCCCGGAGCCCGAGTTTCGCCCCACGGCGCGCACCCACCGCCCGGTCGACTCCGAGCGGCGCCTACCCCGGCGCTGCAACTGGCCACCCGGCGCGGCTCCTCCGCGACACGGCAAGCCCAGCCTCCGGCTTCCGCCCACGCAGGCCGGGGGCATCGGCGATGAGGGAAGCCCGGATCCGTGGGTTCGCCCCCGTCTACAGGGGATGTCGGCGACCGGAGAAGCCCAGGTCCGTGGTTCGCCTCCGCCCGCCAGTACACATCCGCAGCAGAGCACAATCGTCTCCGGCCTCCGCCTCCGCCGGCCGGGGGCGTCCCCGCGACGGGGGCGCAGCCGTCTCCGGCTACCGCCCCGTCCGGCGGGGCAACGGCGACCGGGCCCGGCCCGCCTCCACCCCCGCCGTCCGCCGGGGCAACGGCGATCGGGGAAGGCCCGACGCCCGGTCGCCCGCCTCCCCGTCCGCAGGGCTCGGCATCCGTAGGCCCAGTCGGAGGGCGCCCGCTCCCTCCGGGCCACCCTTAGCTGCCGGTCCTTTACGGGCCGGAGTCCGGTGTCAAGGGTGGGGCGAAGCCCCATCGCGGAGCGACGTTCCCGGAGCGAAGCGGAGGGAGCGCCCTTGACACCGGACGCAGGCCCGCACGCTCGAAAGCGGGGTGGCCCGGGGGGAGCCTTAACGACGCCCTTTTCCCTTCGCCGCTGGCCCCGTAGACCGGCTCCCTCAACGGAGCGCCGCCCGCCCGGCACCGCCCCCCGGGTGCCGGTCTCCGCGCCCGGAGCGCCGCCCGCCCGGCACCGCCCCCCGGGTGCCGGTCTCCGCGCCCGGAGCGCCGCCCGCCCGGCGCCGCTCCCCCCGAACCGGGCCGCGCCACGCTCCCGTACCGCCCCAGCGCCGCCCCTTCCGTGGCCGCGCCGCAAACGCAGCCACCGCGGTCAGCACAGCACGGCGTTGTCAGAGGAGCGGCCTACCCTTGGGTGGGTGTGCGGGTGAAGCAGGGCTGCGGCAAGCAGGCCGGACGGACCTCCGCGGCCCCGCTGTCTTCGCCGTGCTCGCCGTGCTCGCCGTGCTCGCCGTGCTCGCCGTGCTCGCCGTGCTCGGCCCACTCTCAACCGGCGACCCGACCCGACCGGCCCCCTCCACGCGCCGCAGCACGGCGGAGAGACCGGTGATCCTCCGCCGCCTCGCCTCGCCGCCTCGCCGCGTCGCCGCGTCGCCGCCTTGCCGCCTCACCGCCTCGCCGCGTCCGCCGCCTCGCCGTCCCGGCGACCCGGCGACCCGCGCGCCGCGCTGCTCCCGCCTCGGAGCGGTTCCGGCCGGTAGTCGCGTAGCCGGCCGAAGTCGCCGACCCGCATATTCCGTTGACCCCGGGCCCGCCCCGGCGCAAGAGTGGTGCACCGGTCGGGGTCGGCGGCGTGCCTGGGGCGGTGTGCGGTGGCTGGTTCGGAGATGGCCCGTGGGCTGCGAGCCGAGGATTCCGCTTCCCCTGCGCCGCTGTGGTCGACGGACTTCCGGCTCTTCTTCACCGCCCGCACCACCTCCCTCCTCGGCGACGCCATGCTCCCGGTCGCCATCACCGCCGCCGTGCTCGGCGCGGGTTACGGCGCGAGCGGCGTGGGTTACGCCCTGGCCGCTCTCGTCGCGCCGTTCGCGGCGCTGATCATCTTCGGCGGCGTGCTCTCCGACCGCTTCGGCGCCCGGCGGCTGATGGTCGTCTCGGACGCGGCGCGGCTGGTCTTCCAGATTGCGCTCGCGCTGCTCTTCCTGATGGGTACGCCCCGGCTGTGGCAGATCCTTGTGCTGCTGGCCTTCGTCGGCGCGGGCAGCGCGCTCTTCCAGCCCGGCGTCGCCAGCATCACGCCGCGCGTCGCCCGGGACGTACAGAAGGCCAACGCCACCCTGCGCATCGCCGAGTCCGTCACCCTCGTCCTCGGCCCGTCGCTCGCCGGGCTGCTGCTGGCCGTCTCCTCGCCCGCCGTCGTCGTCGCCCTCGACGCCGTGACGTACGCGGTCAGCGGCGCCTGCCTCTTCGCGCTCCGCGCGGTCCCCATGGGTCCCGGGACCGCACGCGACGGCGCGCCGTCGTTCCGGGCCGACCTGGTCGAGGGCTGGCGGGAGTTCACCGCCCGCACCTGGCTGTGGAGCGTCATCGTCGTCTTCATGCTCTGGCAGCTCGCCGGCGCGGGCCCCACCACGACCCTCGGCAACAGCACGCTCGTCACCGACTACGGCGCCTCGACGTTCGGCCTGGTCATGTCCTCCCTCGGGGCGGGCAGCGTGGTGGGCGGGCTCGTCGCGATCCGGCTGCGCCCGCGGCACCCGCTGCGCGCCGGCGCGCTGTCGATGACGGTGTGGGCGCTGATGCCGCTGGGCGTCGGTCTCGGGCTCTCCGCACCGCTCGTCGCCCTCTGCTACGGGGTGAGCGGTATCGGCGCCGCCTTCTGGATTGTCATGTTCCATACCAGTGTGCAGACGCACGTCCCGCAGGACGTCCTCGGCCGGGTGCACGCGTACGACGCCGCCGGCTCGCTGGTGATGAAGCCCGTCGGCCAGGCGGCGGCCGGACCGCTGGCGGGGGTGGTGGGCACGGTGCCGCTGCTGTTCGTGTCCGCGACGATGGCGGTACTCACCTGCCTCCTGCTCCTGGCCATCCCGGCGGTACGGGGCCTGCGGCGCGTCGAACGCTAGCCGGGCGGGGCCGACCGCGGTACGAGGGGCGGTGGGGGGTTGTCGGTGGCGGTGCGTACGCTGGCGGCATGACCGGCAGCATCCGCACCGGACCGCGCAGCCGCCCCGCCGGGCGGTCGTTCGTGCTGCTGGTGCTCGCGGTGCTGGCGGGCGTGCTGGGCATGCACGCGCTGGGGCCCGGCGGCGCGCCGGCCGCGGAGCGGCCGACGGCCATGGCCCCGGGCCACGGGGCGCCGGCGGCGCAGGCGCCCGTGACGGCGCAGATGCCGATGCCGGTCTCCGGGACGCAGGAGGCTTCGGCGGGGCACGTCCCCGCGGGGCAGGCCCCCGCGGTGTTCGTACCCGCCGCGCAGACCCCCGCGGCCCACGCCCCCGGAAAACGGACTCCCGTCGCCACGCCCGCCGGTGACGCCTGCTCCCACACCGACGGGGGCTCCGGGCATCTCGCCCACGCCGACCGTACGTGTGCCGCCGCCGGCACGGCCTCCGCGTACGCGCCCCCCGCCCTCGCCGACGCCCTGCCCGGCGCTCCCGCTGCCGCCCCCGTGCCGATGGCCGGGCCCGCGGCGGGGGTGCCCGACCGGGCGCCGCCGGATCTGGCCGAGCTCCAACTCCTGCGGATATAGCAGCGGCCCGCACGGCATCCCCCGTACGACCCTCGTACGCCCTGTTCAGGGCCGGTGCCGTGCTGCCGCATGCCCGACATCCGTACGTTTCCGCGCGCCCCGACCGGCGTGCGCGAAGGAGTTGCACAGTCATGATCCGCACACGTTCCCTGTACCGCCGCGGCGCCGCGGTGGCGACCGCCGGCGCGGTCGCCCTCCTCCTCGCCGCCTGCGGCGGCACCGACGGCGAGTCGGGAGACCACGGCAAGCACGGCGGCGCTTCCGCGTCCGGCCCGGCCGCCTCCCAGGAGGACCGCAACGCCGCCGACGTCACCTTCGCCCAGGGGATGATCCCCCACCACCGGCAGGCCGTGGAGATGGCCGACCTCGCGCCCGACCGGGCCGCGTCCGACGAGGTGAAGAAGCTCGCCGCGGACATCAAGAAGGCCCAGGACCCGGAGATCGAGACCCTCTCCGGCTGGCTCACCTCCTGGGGCGAGGACGTCCCCGCGGAAGGCGAGATGGACCACTCCCTGCACGGCTCCGCCGGCGGCATGATGTCCGCCGAGGACATGAAGAGCCTGGAGAAGGCGAAGGGCGCCGCGTTCGACACCGCCTTCATGGAGATGATGATCGAGCACCACGAGGGTGCCGTCGCCATGGCCGAGACCGAGCTGGCGGACGGTTCGTACGCGCCGGCGAAGAAGATGGCCGGGCAGATCATCAGCTCCCAGGAGGCCGAGATCGACGCGATGAAGTCGATGCTCGACAAGGGCTGACCGCAGTGCGCGCGTAGGGCGGGCGCAGTGCCCGCCCTACGCGTACTGCAGCGCCCGCCGCCGGCCCGACACGATGGCCACCAGCGCGACGCTCAGCGTGAGGACGTACGCCGCGAACGCCCCGGCCGCCGGGGACCACGAGGAGATCGTCAGCAGCGTCACCGTGGCTCCGGTGCCGACGAGGACGGAGAAGAGGAGGTTCTCGGAGGCGGGGTCGCGCCACGCCTTCACGACGGTCGGCAGCGCCGCCGCCGCGTCGGCCGCCACGGCGAACACCACGGCCGGCGCCGCCTCGCCGAGCCCCAGCCACACCCCGAGCGCGGCGCAGGCGACGACCGCGCAGGCGAGGTCGAAGGCCCCGAGCCGCGCCACCCGAGCCCCCTCCGCCCGCGCGTCTAGCAGTTGCAGTCGCAGCAACTGCAACAGTCGCAGCAGTTGCCGCAACCGCCGTCGCAACCACCGCAGCCGCCGCAGTCGCAGCCGCCCTTCTCCTTGTGCTCCTCCCCCTTCTCGCCCTCCGTGCCCTGCCCCAGCGGTGCGAAGTCCGGTGGCGGGGGGCCGAACTGGTCGCCCGCGTGGGCGAAGGTGCGGCGCACCGCGCGCTCCAGTTCGCCGACCAGCAGGGCGCGGACCAGCCGGTCGTCGGTGAACTCCGCGTCCGCCAGGGCGAGTGCGACGCCGCGCGTCGCGTCGTCGCACAACTGCCGTACCCGGGCGGGCTCCGTGGCCGTCGCCGTGATCGGGTTCCACGCGCCCGTACGGCGGTCGTCCTCCGCGTCCTGCACCGCGTCCAGCAGGTGCGCGACCCGGCCGAAAAGCCGGCCGGCCTCGGCCAGCGCCGCCGCGTTCCCGGGCCGGCCCGCCAGCGTCGCGGTGTGGGCGAACGCCGCCGCCGTCGCCAGCTCCGTCGGCTCGGTCACCACCAGCACCGACGTGCCGGGCCCCGCCAGCGCCTCCACCTCCCGCTGCCGCTCCACCGCCTCGACGAGCACCCCGGTGTCGAACCCCAGCCCGGCGCCGCCGCGTTCCCCGGCCGCCTCCCAGCCGCCGGCCACCCGCCGCGCCGGGGCGGCCAGCACCGGGCGTGCCAGCGCGCCGTCGCCGTCGGCGACGTGGTCGCGGATCTTCGCCGAGGCCAGCAGCAGCGAGACCACCGCCGCCAGCCGCGCCCCGTCCCCGTGCGCCACCTCCGCCCGCCGCATCCGGCGCAGTGGGCACGGCCCTGCGGTGCGCCAGCCGCCGCCGGCCTTGCCCTCGGCCGGGGCGGCCTGCGCGTCGTACAGGACCGATATCAGCAGCCCGTCGTGGTTGGTGGCCGCCCGCGCGACCTGCCCGCCCTGGCCGCGCAGCGCCAGGCACAGCCCGCACAGGTGCCCCAGCCACTCCTTGGCGAGCCCTTTCGGCAGCCGGCAGCGGCACGGCCGAATGATGCCGAACATGCGTCTCCCCTCCCGCAGTTCATGTGTCCGGTGGAAGACGAGGCTACGCGCGGCACGGTTCACCGGCGGTGGCGCGCGGTAACGCGGCGCAGAGCGCCCCCGGCCCGCTCCAGCGTGCCCGGGGCACGTGGTCCGTACGGGACGGTCAGCGCTCTGCGGGCGCCTCCCACCACGTCAGATGCGCGGTGGCCTCGGCCACCGGTTCGATGATCTCCCAGGCTTCGGCGATCAGCCCGTCCTCGATCCGCCAGACGTCGACCACCGCGATCTCCGGCCCGCCGTCGGGGAGCCACCGCCGGGAGTGCATGACGACGTGGTCGCCGTCGGCCAGCAGGTGGTGGATCTCGACCCGCATGCCGGCGAGCGGGGTGAGCGCCGCGTGCACGGCGGCGAGCCACGCCGCCTTGTCCGAGGTGGTCGCGTCGGGCCGGTGGTGGACGAAGCCGTCGCTCAGCAGCGGCGCGAGGCGGTCGGTGCCGCCCGTCTCGATCAGCTCGGCGAGTGCCCGTCGTACGAGGGTCTTGTTGTCTGCGGTCATGCGACGCAGTTTTTCCGCGGTCGCGGCGGCTGTCGATGACATGGCATTTCATGGCGTACGACGCCACGGTGCGTACTCTCGGGAACCGTGCACACCATCGGTGACCTCCTGCGGCAGTGGCGGCACCGCCGGCGGCTCAGCCAGCTCGACCTCGCGCTCGCCGCCGACGTCTCGGCCCGCCACGTCAGCCTGATCGAGACGGGCAAGACCAACCCGAGCGCCGCCATGGTGCTCCGCCTCGCCGATCAGCTCGCCGTGCCGCTGCGCGAGCGCAACCGGCTGCTCCTCGCCGCCGGCTTCGCCCCCCGGTACCCGGAGCGGCCGCTCGACGACGAGGCGCTGGCGGCGGCCGGGGCCGCGGTCGCCCGGGTGCTGCGCGCCCACGAGCCGTACCCCGCGGTGGCCTTCGACCGCCGGTGGAACATCCTGCGGACCAACCGCGCGGTCGAGCCGTTCTTCGCCGGCGTCGACCCCGCCCTGCTCCGGCCGCCGGTCAACCTCGTCCGGCTGGGCCTGGACCCGCGCGGCTTCGCCCCGCTGGTGGTCAACCTCGACGACGTACGCACGGTGTTCCGCACCCGGATCCGCCGCCAGCTCGCCCTCGCCCCCGACCCCGGGCTCGACGCGCTCTACGAGGAGCTGCTGGCGCCCGGTGCCGCGGACCCGCCGGGCCCGACGGTCGCGTCCGACGTGGTGATCCCGATGATTCTCCGCGTGGACGGGCGGGAGCTGCGGCTGTTCTCCACGATCACCACGTTCGGTACGCCGATGGACATCACGCTGGCCGAGGTCGCGATCGAGTCCTACTACCCGGCGGACGCCGAGACCGCCGCCCACTTCGAGGCCCCCCGCACCTGACGGCGCCCGCCCGCATGTCGCAGCCCTGTACCGGATCCCGCGGAGCGACCGGCCGGGCACGGGCCGCTGCGCTAGCATCGCCGCAGGTGCCGCGGGTGACTTCGCGGCTGGTGGGGGGAGTTCCGGGGCCGTCCGTGACGAGTGCGCGGCGGAGCACGCTTCCCCGTGGTCTGCTGGGGGGTAGATGCATGCCGTTAGGGGCTCTGGGGGATCGTCACGGTGTCGCCGCACACCTCACGGACCTCGCCGAGGAACCCGGGCTCGCCTCCCGGCGTGACGAACTCACCACCCTCGCCCACGCGTTGCGCGGCATCGGCACCAGCGACCTGGAGCCGTGGACGGAGCTGGACCTCATCGCGGCCTACGGCCGCCCCGAGTCGGTGCACGAGGCGCTGCGCCCGCCGCCGCAGCCGCGCTACCTCGCCTGGGTGGAAGCGACCCTGGGCGCCCTGGTGTTCGTGCCGCTGCTGCTCACGTGGTTCGGTCTGACCAGGGCGTCCAGCGCGTACGACGCACTGACGCAGGCCGAGCCCAAGCAGGCGGAACGCCCCTTCCTGCAGCTCTGGCAGACCGGTTTCGAGGGACACCTCACCGGGTGGTTCACCTTCGGGCACGTGGTCGCCTCGGCCACGGCGGTCATCGCCTGCCTGCTGCTCCTCGCGCTGCTGCACGGCTGGGGCCGGGCCGCCGCCGACCGCGCGGAGGAGAAGGCGCGCCAGGACGGAGACCGCCTCCTCGCCCGGCTGCTGCCCGTGCTCACCCGGGCCCAGCTCCTGCTCAACGAGGAGCGGTTGGGCTCCCCGGCGCGCTTCGCCGCGGAGCTGGGCAAGTCCGCCGCCAACCTCAACCGGCTGACCAGCAAGGCCGTCTCGACGCAGGAGCGGCTGACGAAGGCGTCCGAGCAGGTCGGCGCGGCCGTACGCGGCGCGGAGCGCCGGCTGGCGGGCGTCGACGCCGCGGTGGCGCCGCTGGAGCAGGCGGCCGAGGGGGTCGCGAAGGCGGTGCTCGACAGCGGGGCGCGGATGAACGGCGCGCTCGGCGACGTACGTGCGGTCAACGGCGAGATCCGCGACCGGCTCGACCGGGCCGGCGAGCGGGTCGAGGACGCGGTCACCGTGCTGGCCGCGTCCCAGCGGTCGTTCACGACCAGCACCGAGGTGGCGGCCGACGTCACCGCGCAGACCCTGACGCGGCTCGGGGAGGTGGCGGAGCAGTCGGCGCTGGCGGTCACCGCGGCGCAGGACACGGCCCGCCGGATCGCCGAGCAGACCGACGCGCTGCACGCGATGGCTTCGAGCGTCGCGGAGCTGGCCACTTCGCTACGGGCCACGGCGGTACGGGCCACGCCCGAGCCCGTGGCCGACCTCGTGCCCGCGGTGCCGGGGCTGCGGCGACCCGGTCTGCCCGCCGACGAGCCCGCCGACCGGCCCGGGGCGGCCGGCCCGGCGGACGGGGGAGCGCCGTGAGGTCCGGGCGGCGCTCTGGCCGGCTGCACCCGTTGCACCTCGCCGGCTGGCTCTTCGCCGACGTCCTGCTGGTGCTCGCCCTCATCGCCATGGGCGACCAGGGCGATCCGGCGGCGGCCCGGCAGAGTGAGCCCGGCGCCTCCGCGTCGCCCGGCGCGGAATCGCCGAAGCCGTCGCCGCGCCCGTCGGGGCCGCGGGCGGTGGAGCGCAAGCCGGTGAAGGTCGCGGTCGAGGCCGACTCCTCGGACCGTACGCGCATCATCGAACAGCTTCGCAAGGCCACCGCGAAACACGAGGGCAGCCAGGCCGCCATCGTGCTCACCTTCGGCCACCACCAGGACGCCGGCGCCGGCGTCGCCTACGCCCGCCGTATCAACTCCCTGCTCGACGAGGCCCGTCCGCGGATGTTCCGCGGCGCGACCACCCGCGACTTCGTGCTGCTCAGGGGCGCCGGCGGGCGCGCCGACCTGGAGATCTACTTCTACACCTACTGACGCCGTCCCCACGCTGAACCGGAGGAACGCCCGTGCAGATCCTGCCCTTCTACCTGGTGTGCGACGAGTCGGGCTCGATGAGCGGCGCGCCCATCGAGGCCATCAACAACGCGCTGCCCGACCTGCACCAGGAGATCAGCACCAACCCCACGGTGGCCGACAAGACCCGCTTCGCCCTCATCGGCTTCTCCGACGACGCCAAGGTGCTCCAGCCGCTGGTGGACCTCAGCGAGCTGAGCGACCTGCCCGCGCTCGCCGCCGGGGGAGTCACGTCGTACGGGCAGGCGTTCCGGGTCCTCAAGGCGTGCATCGAGACGGACGTGACCGATCTGAAGGCCGAAGGCCACGAGGTCTACCGGCCGGTGGCGTTCTTCCTCTCCGACGGGGTGCCCACCGACGACGGGTGGGAGGAGACGCTGCGGGAGCTGACCGAGTCGCGCTACTGCCCCAAGATCATCGCGTTCGGCATCGGCGAGGCGGACACGGCCACGATCAGCCAGGTCGCGAACTTCCGCGCGTTCATGCAGCAGGACTCCGCCATCTCGCCGGCCGCCGCGCTGCGCGAGTTCGCCGCGAGCCTGACCCGTTCCATCGTGCGTTCGGCGAGCAGCATCTCCGCGGACGGCCGCGGCGACTTCACGCTCGCCGTGGACGACACGGTGCCCGGATTCCAGACGGTCGCGCTGGACAAGCTCTGACGCGGGGGACGGACTGTCACCATGGACCGTCAGACACCGCCGGACGGCGGTACGCCGCTCACGCAGGGCACGGGCAGCCACGGAGGCAGCGACGGACTGCTCGAAGGGCTCCCGCCCGAGATCCGGCGCGCCATCATCCAGCCCCGTGACCCCGCGCCCCCGCCCGAGGCCGCCCGGGGCGTGCCCGCGTACGTCGGGCGGCCGCCGAGTTACCCGCCGCGGCCCCTGGGCCTGCCCTCCGTACACGACGGGGACCCGCTGGCCGCCGTGCTGCCCGACAGCGTCGTCGACGGCGCCGAACTCGGGCCGCTGACCGTCAGGGCCGCATCCGTACGGGGCGACTCCCACCGGTGGCGCGGGGAGTGCCGGCAGGACGCGCTCGGCGTGACCCGGCTCGGCCCGGCGGCCGCCGGGGGCGGCGCGGGACCGCAGGACTTCGCCGGCAGCGACGGCCTGCTGCTGCTCGCGGTCGCCGACGGGGTCGGCTCCGCGCCGCTGTCGCACCGCGGGGCGCACGCCGTCGTCGCCTGCGCCGCCCGGCAACTCGACGGGGCCGCGGCCGAGTGGGCCGCCGCGCTGCGCACCGGGGACGGCGCCCGGTTCCAGGCCCTGGCCGACGAGGCGGTCGCCGCCGCCGCGGCGGAGCTGCGGGCGTCGATCGACGCGCCGGCGACGGCGTACGCCACCACGTTCCGCGCCCTTGTCGTCCCGCTCGACCCCGCGGTCCGGGTACGCGGCTTCCTCGGGGTCGGCGACGGCGGCCTGTTCCGGCTGCGCGACCGCGGCTGGTGGAACCTGGACCACCCCGCGACCGCCGCCGCGGGCAGCGGCGTCATCGACACCCGTACCGCGGCGCTCCCGGACGCGTACCAGCAGGTCAGCGCCCGCCTCCTGGAGCCGTCCGAGCCCGGGGACGTGCTGGTGCTGTGTACGGACGGGTTCTCCGGACCGCTCGCCGGGGAGAAGGAGTTCCGCGAGCACGTGGCGGAACAGTGGGGGCACACCGCCGGCGTACCGCAGCCCTCGGACTTCCTCTGGCACGCGCAGACCCGGCTGAAGTCGTACGACGACGACCGCACGATCATCTGTCTCTGGGAGGGCATCGGGTGACCGCCGACGACGGTACGGACGTGCCGCTGGCCTCCCTGGCCTCCGGCGGCAAGATCGGCGACGGCGGCCAGGGCGAGGTGCACGCGCTACGGGATGTCCCCGGCCTGCTGTACAAGAGCTACCGGGCGCCGCACGAGGTCGACGGCGAGGCGCTGGCCGCCCTCGTCGGCGTCCACCGTGCGCTGCCGCCCGAGGAGCGCGCGCAGCTGGACGCCCGCGCCGCGTGGCCGCTGTGCCGGGTGGTGGACGGTGGGCGCGCGGTCGGCTTCCTGATGCACCGGGCCCCCGCGACGATGACGTGGCAGACCCGGGGCGGCACCGTGAAGCTCACCGAGTTGCAGTTCCTGCTGCGCGAGCCGAAGCCGTCCTGGCAGAGCATCGTCCAGCCCGCGCCCGGCCAGCGCCGGGAACTCGCGCTGGCACTGGTCGAATCGGTCGAGCGGCTGCACGCGTGGGGGCTGGTGCTGGGCGACGTCTCGCAGGCCAACATCCTGTGGACCGTACGCCCCGAGCCCGCCGTCTACCTGCTGGACTGCGACGGTTTCCGGGTCGCCGGCCGCTCCCCCGTCCTGGCCCAGGCCGACACCCCCGACTGGGGCGACCCGCTGGCCCCGGCCGGCTCGGCCACGGTGGACAGCGACCGCTACAAGGCCGCCCTCGCCACCGGCCGCATCCTCGCCCGGGACGCGTACACCGCGCCGGGGCGGCGACTCGACCCGGTCCCCGGCGAGCTGGACGAGCGCCAGGAAGCGGCCGTACGCGACCGCTTCACCCAGGCCGCCGGCGCGTACGGTACCCGCCCCACCCTCGCCGAATGGCGCACGGCCCTCGTCGGCCGCGACGTCATCCGGCTCACCGCCGCCACCCCGGCCCCCCGCCCGCCGGTGAACCGCGCGATGCTCGACAGCACCCGGGACCGCGGCACGATCCCGCTGCGGCCACCGCGGGACTGAGCGGCGGCCGGCCGATCCCCGGCGCCCACCCCACGGACGCCTCCGTGCCGAGGAATCCCGGCGACTTCGCCGGGATCCGGAAGATGGAGGAGACCGTCCGGGCCGTCCAGGACACCGCCCTGCGGCAGATGGCCGTCTGGTCCGGCGTCGGCGTCCTGGTCCTGGCGCTGCTGGCCGGGGTCCTCGGCTGGTGGCTGGCGGGCCGGGCGCTGCGCCCCGTCGCGTCCATGACGGCGGCCGCGCGCCGCATCAGTGAGCAGAACCTGCACCAGCGGCTGGCCCTGACCGGTCCCGACGACGAACTCCACCGCCTCGCCGACACCTTCGACGCCATGCTCGACGGCCTGGAGCGCGCCTTCGAGACCCGGCGGCGCTTCGTCGCCAACGCCTCCCACGAACTCAAGACCCCTCTCGCCACCCAGCGCGCCAGCCTCCAGGTCGCCCTCGCCGACCCGCTGCCCGACCACCTCGCGGAGGTACGCGCCGACCTGCTCGCCACCAACCGCGAGGCGGAGCACCTGGTCGACGCCCTCCTGCTGCTCGCCCGCGGCGACCGCGGCCTGGACGAGACCGAGCAGGTGGACCTGGCCGCCACCACGCGCCTGGTCACCGCGGAACTCGCCGCCGCGGCGGCGGAGCGGCGAGTCGGCCTCACCGCCGAGGCGGAAGACGCCACGCCCGTGCGAGGAGACCGCATCCTGCTGCGGCACCTCATGACCAACGTCGTCCGCAACGCGGTCCAGTACAACCACCCGGGCGGCCGGGTCCGCGTACGCATCGAGGGCCGCACGGTGACGGTGGTCAACACCGGCCCACCGGTCCCCGCCGACAAGATCCCGGCCCTCTTCGAACCCTTCCGCCGCCTCACCCCCGACCGCACGGCCCCCACCCCGGGCAACGGCCTGGGCCTCCCCGTCGCCGCCTCCATAGCCGAGGCGCACGCGGCAGCCCTGACCGCCACCCCGGGCCCGCAAGGCGGCCTGACCGTCACCCTCCGCTTCCCGCCGGCGCCCTGATCCGGACGGCCGCGGCCTTCGGATGTCCTGTGTTAGGCTGAAGAAGTTGCAGTTGTGGTTCCCATTTACTTTGTGTGCGCCTGCTGGCTTTGACCTCGGGCGCATTTGTGTTTTTCGGTGCTTGCTCCGGATCGGGAATTCATCGCGGCGACGCGGGATCATGCACACGTATGGTCCGGGTATGCCCCCCAAGAAGGAGATACAAGCCATGGCAAACGGAACCGTGAAGTGGTTCAACAGCGAAAAGGGCTTCGGCTTCATCGCCCAGGACGGCGGCGGCGCCGACGTCTTCGCCCACCACTCCAACATCAACGCTCAGGGCTTCCGCGAGCTGGTCGAGGGCCAGCAGGTGGAGTTCGACGTCGTTCAGGGCCAGAAGGGCCTGCAGGCGGAGAACATCCGCATCGTCTGATCCGGCGTGTCGCGGCGAAAGCCGCAAAGGAAGGGGCCGTGCCGCGGGGGCACGGCCCCTTCCTTTGCATTGCGCGGTCCTCGGACCGCTTACCTGCGCGCGTTCAGAGTTTTTCCATGTGATCGTACGGAGCGGTGACCCGGACTTGGCGCGAGCCGAAGTCGACGAGCATCGCGACGCCTTCCTCGGCGGCGACGATCGTGCCCAGGCCGTACCGGTCGTGGGTGACCCGGTCGCCGGGCGCGAAGCTCTTGACAGTGGGGACGGCAGGCGCGTCGAAGGGGCTGGTGGGCAGATGGCGCCGGGGCGCGGATGCTTTCTTCATGGGAAACCCAGTATGGGCCGCCGAGGCCGCCCGCGTGCCCTTCGTACGTGATCCGTCTGCATCCGCACCGCGCGCACGTCCCTCCGGAATACATGACCAGTCATGTTGTTGAGGGGGTACGCGCCCACGCGGACGCGCAGAGCGAGAAGGAGAGGATCATGCAGTTCGGGATCTTCAGCGTCGGCGACATCGCACCCGACCCGACGACCGGCCGCACCTACAGCGAGGCCGAGCGGATCGACAACATCGTCCGGGTCGCGAAGCGGGCCGACGAGGTGGGGCTCGACGTGTTCGCGCTGGGCGAGCACCACAATCCCCCCTTCATCCCCTCGTCGCCGCCGACCCTCCTGGCGTACGTCGCCGCGCAGACGCAGCGCATCGTGCTCAGCACCTCGGTCACGCTGATGACCACCAACGACCCGGTGAAGATCGCCGAGGACTACGCCATGCTCCAGCACGTCGCCAAGGGGCGGCTGGACCTGATGGTCGGGCGCGGCAACACCGTGCCGGTCTATCCGTGGTTCGGGAAGGACATCCGCGAGGGCGTCGCGCTGGCGCTGGAGAACTACAACCTGCTGCACCGGCTGTGGCGCGAGGACGTCGTCGACTGGGAGGGGAAGTTCCGTACGCCGCTGCAGGGGTTCACCGCCACGCCCCGGCCGCTGGACGACGTGCCGCCGTTCGTCTGGCACGGCTCCATCCGCTCGCCGGAGATCGCCGAGCAGGCCGCGTACTACGGGAACGGGTTCTTCGCCAACCACATCCTGGCGCCGAACTTCCACTTCAAGCGGCTCGTCGACCTCTACCGGCAGCGGTACGCGCACTACGGGCACGGCACCGCCGAGCAGGCCATCGTGGGCCTCGGCGGGATGTCCTTCATCGCCGAGCGGTCGCAGGACGCGGTGGAGCGCTTCCGCCCGTACTTCGAGAACTACCCGATGTTCCGCGGGTCCCGGCTTGAGGACCACATGGCGGCCACCCCGCTGACCGTGGGCAGCCCGCAGCAGGTCATCGACAAGGTCCTCACCTTCCAGGAGGGCTTCGGCGACTACCAGCGGCAGCTTTTCGCCCTCGACGGCCTGGCGCTGCCGGTCGAGACGGCCCTGGAGCAGGTCGAGCTGCTGGGCACCGAGGTCGTGCCGGTCCTGCGCAAGGAGCTTCGGTCGCGCCGGGCGGCGGGGGTGCCGGACGCGCCGACGCACGCCTCGCTCGTCACCGCCAAGTACGGGGACGCGGAACCGCGTCAGCCACGGCCGAACCCCAACCGCGGCGACAACCTGTCCGGCACCCTGCCGTACCAGGACAGCGACCCCGCCCGCCGGGCCGAGTTCCCCGTGGTGCGCTGATGGCCACCACCACGCAGATCGCGGTCGCGGCCTGGGAGTCGTTGCTGCGGGCCCAGGCCACGATCGCCCGCGAGTTCGAGTACACCGGCGACTGGGGCGACGTGCTCCCCCGCGAGTACGCCGTCCTGCACGCCCTGTCCGGCTCCGACGACGGGCGCCGGATCACCGAACTGATGGAGGACGCACTGCTGACCCAGGCCGGCGTCTCGCGCCTGGTGGCCAGGCTGGAGAACCGGGGGTACGTCGAACGCCGCGACGACCCCGCCGACGCCCGCGCCTGCCGCATCGCGCTCACCGCCGAGGGCCGCGAGACGTACCGCACCCTGGGCACCGCCCACGCGCGGCAGGTGCGCGAGGTGATGACGCGGGCCCTGGACCGGCAGCAGATGGAAACCCTGCGGGAGCTGACGGAGGCCCTGATCGCCGCCGCCCCCCGCCCCGCCCCCACCCCCGCCCGACCGCAGCGAAGGAGGCCGGCATGAGCACGGAGCGGAAGATCGTCGTCGTCAACGCCGGTGTCAGCGAGGAGTCGTCGACCCGCCGGCTGGCCGGCCGGATCGCGCAGCAGAGCATCGACACCCTGGGCGCCGCCGGGATCACGGCCACCGTGACGATGCTCGACCTCGGGCCGCTGGCCACCGAGATCGCGCGCTCGCTCGTCTCCGGCTTCCCCACCGAGCCGGTGGGCGAGGCGATCTCCCGGCTGGCGGACGCCGACGCGGTGATCGCGGCCACGCCCGTCTACAAGGCGGGGATCAGCGGCCTGTTCAAGTCGTTCGCCGACCTGATCGACAACGACCTGCTCATCGCCGTGCCGGTGATCCTCGCGGCCACCGGCGGCACCGCCCGGCACGCGATGGTCACCGACGACCAGCTCCGCCCCCTCTTCGCCTTCCTGCGCGCCCTGCCGGTGCCCACGTCGCTGTACGCGGCCCCGGAGGACTGGGGCTCCCCGGAGCTGGGCAAGCGGATCGGCCGGGCGGCCGGCGAACTGGCCGTCCTGCTGCGTACCGACGCGCCCCGCCGGATGGCCGAGGACAACTGGACCGGGTACCGGCACCGGTTCGCCGGCCAGGCAAGCCGCGCCGAACAGAGCGCGGCGGACGTCGACTTCACCACCGACCTGATGCGCCTGGCCACCGGCGGCTCGGCGTCCTGACCCCGAGGCCGTCCGCGCCCTCGTGGCCGAGCGCGGCCCGACGTGCCGGGGCACCCGCCCCGGCACGTCCGGGTACCGCACCACGCCCCAGACGGCCATGGCACCCGGCACGGTCAGGGCCGTCAGCCGGCCGGGGCGCCCTCCTGCCCCGTCCGGTGCGCCGTCTCGACGATCTCCTTGATCCGCCCCATGTTGATCTCCGACATCTCGTTGAGATGGTCGGTCATCGTCGCGTTGTCGTACGGGGCGCCGTCCTTCATGTCGAACTCCTGCACCCAGCGCATCTCGGTGCCCTCGCCGGTCACGCGGTAGGTCCAGTGCAGCTTCATGTAGACGAAGGGGCCGGTTTCGATCCGGTACGCCTTGACCGTGAGGGAGTCCCGGTCGGGGACGCGGTGGGACACCCACTCCCACACGCGTCCGTTCGCGTCCGGGCGGGTCTTGATCCGGAAGTCGATGCCGTCGTCCGTGCTGCGGAGGATCTCCGTCTCGGCGTAGCCGGCGAAGAGGTCGGGCCACGACTCGATGTCGTTGGTCATGCTCCACACGAGGTCGACCGGGGCGTCGATCACGATGGCGTGTTCGGTGCGCGCTCCCATGTCAGGCTTCCCTTCCGGAGACTGCTTCGTTGATGAGCCGGAGAGTGCCTCCGGGGGTCCGCATGTCGCTCTCCGCGACCTCGACGCCGAGGGTCTGCTTGATGCGGGCGGACAGTTCCAGCAGGGCGAGCGAGTCGTAGCCGAGTTCCTCGAAGGCCATGTCGGCGATGTCGCCGCTCAGATCGGCCACGTCGGATTCTCCGGCGCAGTCTCTGATGAGTGAGACGAGGTGCGAGAGGGTGAATTCGGACACGCGTGTCCTCCTTGGGGCAGTGCGCGTCGGCGCGCGTGTGTGGTGTGTCCGGTACGGGCGGGGCCGCGGTCAGCCGTAGCGGCTGAGGATCATCGCCGAGTTGAAGCCGCCGGCGCCGCGCGCGACGACCAGCGCGTTGCGCACGGCCGTCTCGCGGGGCGCGCCCCGCACCAGGTCGATGCCGAGGCCGGAGGCGGGGGAACGGGTGCCGGCGGTCGGCGGGATGACCGAGTCGCGTATGGACAGCAGGGCGGTGGCCACGTCCAGGGCCGCGCCGCCCGCGTAGAGCCGGCCGGTCAGTGTCTTGGGCGCGGTGACGGGGACGGCCGACGGGCCGAAGACCCGCACCAGGGCCTCCGCTTCCGCCCGGTCCGCCGCCGGTACGCCGAGGGCGTCGGCGAAGACCACGTCGACGTCCGCCGGGTCCAGCCGCGCCTCGTCCAGGGCCCCCCGGATCGCCGCCGCCAGCGCGGGCGGCCGGCCCGAGCCGGGGCGGGGGTCGAAGGTCGAGGCGTGTCCGGCGATCCGCCCGTAGATCCGGGCGGCGTTCCGGCGCAGCGCCGTGTCCTCCCGCTCGACCACCAGGAGCGCCCCGCCCTCGCCGGCCGCGTAGCCCGCGGCGTCGGCGTCGAAGGGCAGATAGGCCCGTTCCGGGTCGGGGCAGGTGCTGAGCAGTCCGGTCGGGAGCTGGACGACCAGGCCCCACGGGCACAGCGGGGCGTCGAAGCCGCCCGTCAGCGCGGCGCGGAGCGTGCCCGTACGCAGCAGGCGCGCGGTGTGGGCCGCCGCGTCGAGGGCGCCGGCCTGTTCGGAGACGAAGACCGAGCTGTGTCCCCGCAGGCCGTGGCGGATGGAGATCTGGCCGGTGTTGACCGCGTAGAACCAGGCGAACGACTGGTAGGTGCTGACCCGTTCGGGGCCGGTCCCCCAGAGTTTCTGCAGCTCCCGCTGACCGAACTCGAAACCGCCGCACGCGCCGGCCGTCAGGACGCCCAGGTCGTACTCGCCGAGGCCGGACGCACCGAGGTCGGCCAGCCCGGCATCGGCCAGCGCCCAGTCGGCGGCGGCCAGGGCGTAGCGCGTCATGCGGTCGGTCTGCGGCAGCAGGCGCTGGGACAACAGGGCGTCGGCGTCGAAGGCGAGCACCTCGCCGCCGACGTGCACGGGGTACGCGCGCGCGTCGAAGCGCTGGAGGAGGCCGATGCCGCTGGCGCCGGCGAGGGTCGCCGCCCAGTACTCGGCGGTACCGATGCCGTTGGGCGCGACGACCCCGACACCGGTCACGACGGCGCCGGTCGCCGCGCCGCCGGTCCCCCCGGCACCGGTCACCGCGATGCCGGCGGCCACGGTCACGACGCCGCCTTCGCCGGCGGCCGGGCGAGCACCGCCGCGCTCTGGAAGCCGCCGAAGCCGCTGCCGACGCTGAGCACGGCGTCCACCCGCTGCTCCCGCGCCACGTTGGGCACGTAGTCCAGGTCGCACTCGGGGTCGGGCTCGGCGTAGTTCGCGGTGGGCGGGATCACGCCGTATTCGATGGCCAGCGCGCAGGCGGCCAGCTCCAGCGAGCCGATCGCGCCGAGCGAGTGCCCGATCATCGACTTGATGGAGCTGACCGGCACCTCGTACGCGCGCCGCCCCAGGCTCCGCTTGAACGCGGCGGTCTCGTGCCGGTCGTTCTGCCGGGTGCCGGAGCCGTGCGCGTTGATGTAGTCGAGGTCGTCGCCGGTGCAGCGCGCCTGCCGCAGGGCGGCCCGGATCGCCTCGGCCATCTCCCGGCCGTCCCGTGTCAGGCCCGTCATGTGGTAGGCGTTCGACCGCGTCGCGAAGCCGCGGACCTCGGCGTACACGCGGGCCCGGCGGCGGTACGCCGCCGTCAGCTCCTCCATGACGAACACCGCCGCCCCTTCGCCCAGGACGAAGCCGTCGCGGTTGCGGTCGAAGGGCCGGGACGCGTGCGCCGGGTCGTCGTTGTTGGGCGAGGTCGCCTTGATCGCGTCGAAGCAGGCCACGGTGATGGGGGAGATGGGGGCGTCGGTCGCGCCGCAGACGACGACGTCCGCCCGCCCGGTGCGGATGAGGTCGGCCCCGTAGCCCACGGCGTCGAGGCCCGAGGTGCAGCCCGTGGAGACCACGGTGACCGGGCCCTCCGCCCCCGTCTCCCAGGCGACGTCCCGGCCGATGGAGGACGGGATGAAGTAGTCGAAGATCTGCTCCGCGGTCCGTGTGTGGTCGACCAGCCAGTGCGCGCCGTTGTCGCTGACCCGCTGGTAGTCCAGGTCGAGACTGGTGGTGCAGCCGACGGCGGTGCCGATGCTGACGGCGATCCGTGCGGGGTCCGTCCGGGCCGGGTCGAGCCCGCTGCTGCGCACCGCCTCCCGGGTCGCGGCGAGCGCGAGCTGCGTCGCCCTGTCGTACGTCGCCGCCTGCTCGGGCGACAGCCCTTCGGCCGAGGGGTCGAAGTCGATCTCCGCGGCCACGCGGGACCGGAACGGAGCGGGGTCGATCAGGGTCATCGTCCGCGTCGCGGTGCGCCCGGAGACCAGCAGCCGCCAGAACGCCTCCGTTCCCACCCCGCCCGGGGCCCGTACGCCGATGCCGGTGATCACCGGGCGTTTCTCCGCGTGCTCGCCCATGTCAGCCGCCCACGCGCGGCGGTACGCACCCGGGGTCCGCCACGGGTTCGGTGTCCACGTGGCCGAGTTCGGGCCGGGGCGCGAGGGGAGCGATGTGGAAGACGGCCCTCATCACCCCGGCTCCGCGGTTCTCGATGCGGTTGCGCTCCCCCCGGGTGATGAGCAGTGCCTCGTCCGAACCCACGGGCACCTCCTCGCCGTTGACCCTGACGACGGCGGAACCCTCGGTCACGTAGAGGAACTTGTCGGAGAACGGATGGTAGTGCTCCGTGATGAATTCCCCGGGGGCCAATTCGAGATGACCCATGAACCCGGAGGTCGCGCCCACGGAAGCGGGCGTGAGCACCGCCCGTATGGCGCCGCCCTGTCGACGGTTCGGCGCGACGTCGGCCAGGGCGACCCTGGCGGCCCATGTCTTATTCTTTGCCACGACTTTGTCCTGCCTTTGCGAACTCGTGGAAAAGCCGAACTCGGCCCGGTGGTAGCGGAGTTGAACGGGCATTCCGCCACGCCAGGTGATTTCTCCACCGCGTCCGGCCGAAAACGACGACACACTTCGGGCCACTCAAGTGGGTGTAGTTTTACGATCAGTCCGACCAGCGGCCGGCGTGGCCATGGCGGCGGCCGTGACCAAGCCCGGCGTATTCCGGCAGCATCCGCCCCCCGCGGTCGGGGACGGCGTGCGGTGGTGTGGACGGCGCATTCGGCGGTCGTGCACTCCTCGCCGTTTTTCAGCGGGCGGCGCGGCCGTGCGCGGAATTCGGCGTCAGGGGTGGGTGGCGGTGCCGATGACGTGGGCGACGCGGGGGGCGAGTGCCGAGAAGGCGAAGCCGAAGCGCTCGACGTCGCCGAGGGTGAAGCCGGCGGTACGGATGGCGGCCTCGGTGTCGCGGTTGAGGCGGCAGCCCCCGGCGGCCCGGCGCCACAGCGGGGTGCCGGCGTCCTCCAGCGCGGCGAACAGCCGGCGCCGGGAGCGCACGTGCTCGTAGAACCGCAGTTCGCCGCCGGGCCGCAGCACGCGGGCGGCCTCGGCGAGCGCCGCGGGCACGTCGGGCACCGAGCACAGCACCAGCGAGAAGACCACGGCGTCGAACTCGCCGTCCGCACCCGGCAGTTCCCCGGCGTGCCCGGCGGCCACCCGCACCGGCACGGGCGCGGAGGCGGCGGCCCGCTCGGCGGCGGCGCGCAGGGTGTCCTCGGGCTCGACGGCGACGACCTCGGTGACGGTGCCGGGATAGTGCGGCAGGTTGCGCCCCTGTCCGGCGCCGATCTCCATGACCCGGCCGGTCAGTCCGGCGAGCAGCCGCTGCCGGTGCTCGGCCCCGCCGCGGCGGTCGGCGGCGGGGGCCATCTTCAGGTACTGGCGGGCGAACCGGGGATGCTGGAGGTCCGGCGGCTGACTCACGCGTGCCCCCTCCGGCACGGTCGGGCTTCGGGCAGGGGGGAAACTACTACGCCGACGTCGTGGAGCGCCAGGGAATCCCGTGCGCGACCGGCAGCCTGCGGCTTGCCGGGAATGACGTCGGTTCCGGACTCACCCGAGTCGTGCGAGGTGAATGCGGGCGCCAATGGTAGTTTCGGCGGGACCGTCGTGCTCCCGAGGGGATGGCGATTGCCGTGAGTTTCGGCGAAATCCTTCCACTGGCTTTCGTGATGATCGCGGGTCCGCAGATCGTCACCTCCTTCTTCCTGGCGACGAGCGGGCGCTGGGCGGCGAATTCGATCGCTTATCTCGGCGGCGCCGCGATCTCCGTCACCACGACGGTCACCGTCGCCTATTTCGTCGCCAAGGGGGTCGACCACTCCGCGGGTGGCCACAAGGCGGCCGTCGACCGCGGCATCGACGGGATCGTGCTCGTGCTGATGCTGTTCCTGATCGTGCGCGTCTACCTCAACCGGGGAAAGTCGGAGCCGCCGAAGTGGATGAGCAGGCTCCAGACGGCGGAGCCGAAGTTCGCCCTTCTGATCGGGCTCGCGCTGATGGGCGTCTTCCCGACGGACATCGCCAGCTCGGTCGCGGCGGGATTCCACGTCGAACGCAGCGGCGACCCCTGGTGGCAGTGCCTTCCCTTCGTGGCGCTGACCCTGCTGCTCCTGGCGATTCCGGCGCTGTGCGTCGTGTTTCTCGGGAGACGGGCCGGTGCCGTCCTGCCGAAAATCCGCGACTGGATGAATTCCCACTCCTGGGTGATCAGCGAGATCGTCCTGGTGTTCTTCGCCGCGATCGCGATCAAGGGCCTCATCGAGGGCTAGTCCACGGGATACGGCACGTACGTACGCCGGTCGGGGTCGATCGCCAGCCGGCTCCCGGCCGGGGGCCGGGCGCGCTGGGCGCAGTCGCGGCGCTCGCAGATGCGGCAGCCCAGGCCGATCGGGGTGGCGGCGCGGGGGTCTTCCAGGGCCACGCCCCCGGCGTAGACGAGCCGGTGGGCGTGCCGGATCTCGCAGCCGAGCGCGACGGCGAACTCCGCCCGCGGGGCGTGGTGTCCGTAGCCGCCGCGGGTGACCGTGCGCGCGATCCAGAAGTAGCGCTTGCCGTCGGGCATCTCCGCCACCTGGGGCAGGATGCGCCCGGGTGCGGAGAACGCCTCGTACACCGTCCACAGCGGGCAGGTGCCGCCGAGCCGGGAGAAGTGGAAGTCGGTCGCGGACTGCCGCTTGGAGATGTTGCCGGCCCGGTCGACCCGCAGGAAGGAGAACGGCACCCCGCGGCGGCCGGTGCGCTGCAGGGTGCTCAGCCGGTGGCAGACGGTCTCGAATCCCACACCGAAGCGGGCGGAGAGCAGTTCGATGTCGTAGCGCCCCTCCTCGGCCGCGGCGTGGAAGGCGGCGTACGGCATGAGGAGCGCGCCGGCGAAGTAGTTCGCCAGTCCGATACGGGCCAGCGCCGCCGACTCGGGGGAGGTCAGCTCCGCGGCGCCGCCGGCGAGCGCGTCGAGCAGCGGGCCGTGCTCCAGCAGGGCGAGCTGGGTGGCGAGCTGGAAGGCGCGCTGGCCGTCGCTGAGCCACGGGGAGAGGAACAGCAGCCCGTTCGCGGCGTCGAAGCGGCGGGCGTCCGCGGCCCGGCCCGGGGCCGCGTCGACGACCCTGACGCCGTGGCGCCCGGCGAGGCGTCCGGCCAGGCGGGCGGCGAGCGGCCCCGCCGCCTCGCCGGAACCGGACCGTGCGGCGGCGGCGGTGTGTTCGGCCTCGGTGTCCAGGGCCGCGAAGTGGTTGTGATGGGCGTAGAAGAAGTCCCGGACCTCGTCGTGCGGCTCCCCGGGCGGGAGTACGGCGCCGCCGCCGGGGCCCGGCGCGGCGAGGGCGGCGGCCCGCTCCGCGGCGTCGCGGTAGCGGCGGTGCAGGGCGACCAGGGCGCGGGCCACCTCGGGGTGGTCGCGGGCGGCCTCGGTGATCTCCTCGGCCGTGGGCAGCGGCGCCCCGCACGCCTCGTCGGCGAGGGCGGCCCGCAGGTCGGTGGCGAGCCGGTCCTGTTCGGCCTGGGAGAAGAACTCCGCGTCGACGCCGAAGACTTCCGCGATCCGCAGCAGCACCGGCACGGTCAGCGGGCGCCGGCCCTGCTCGATCTGGTTGGCGTAGCTGGTGGAGATGCCGAGCGCGCGGGCCATGTCGACCTGGTTCATGCCGCGCTCGCGGCGCAGGCGGCGCAGCTTGGCGTGCGCGTAGACCTTTCCGGTGGCAGGGCGACCGGGCATGCCCGTATCTCCTCGTCGGCGCGGTTCACCTCCGTGCAATCCGCAAGTTTCGCAGGTTCACCTCGCCGGACCGTACGGATTCCACAGCTTCCGGCGATGTCCCGGCGGGCGCGGGCCGGGCAGGATCGGCCATGTCGGCAACTGCGCACCGAGCCACCGCGAGGAGTCCCGTGAGCGAGCAGCGCGTACAGGGCCACATGGGCGCGGACGGGCAGCCGGGCGCGTGGAGACCGGCCACGGCGGATTCCGTACGGGCCGACGCCGCGCCACCCGCGGGCCGTTGCGGCACCCGCCACGGCTGCCGCCCCGCGCTCTCGTGACGACCGGCCGGCTCGCCGCACCCGCGACCGGCACGGGGAACCGGTCGCGGCCCCGCGCCGTGCTCCCCGCCCTGTGCGCCACCCAGATCACGAGCTGGGGCATCGTCTCCTACGCCTTCCCCGTCCTCAACCCGGCCATCACCGCCGACACCGGCTGGTCCCCGACCGCGACCACCGCCGCCTTCTCCGCCGCACTCCTGGTCTCCGCCCTCGCCGGGATCCCCCTCGGGCGCGTCCTGGACCGCCGCGGCCCGCGCGCCGTCATGACCGGCGGTTCCGCCCTGGGCGTCACCGCCCTCGCCGCCCTCGCCGCCGCCCCCAACCAGGCGGCGTTCACCGCCGCTTGGCTGCTCGCCGGGATCGCCATGGCCGCGACGTTCTACCAGCCGGCCTTCGCCGCCGTCACCCGCTGGTGGGGCGAGGACCGTGTGCGCGCGCTGACCGTCGTCACCCTGGCCGGCGGTCTGGCGTCCACCGTCTTCGCCCCGCTGACGGCCGCCCTGGCCGCGCACTTCTCCTGGCGCACCACGTACGCCGTCCTGGCCGCCGTCCTCGCCCTCGTCACCCTCCCCGCCCACGCCCTCGCCCTGCGCGCCCCCTGGCCGGCCGCACCTCCGCCACCCCCGCGGCTCCCGGGCGGCGGCAGCCGGTCCGTGGCCCGTACCCGCCCGTTCGTCACCCTCGCCGCCGCCCTGATGCTGAACGGCTTCGCCATGTTCGGCGTCGTCATCGCCCTGGTGCCGCTCCTCGCCGAGCGCGGTGCCGGCCCCACCGCCGCGGCCTGGGCCCTCGGCCTCGGCGGCGCCGGCCAGACCCTCGGCCGCACCCTGTACGCCACCCTCGCCCGCCGCACCGGCACCACCGCCCGCACGTTCCTCCTCATGGCCGCGGGCGGCGCCACCACGGCCGCGCTCGCGCTGGTCCCCGGCCCGTACCCGCTGCTCGTGGCACTCGCCGTCGCCGCCGGCACGGTCCGCGGCAACGTCACCCTGCTCCAGGCCACCGCCGTCACCGACCGCTGGGGCACCACCGACTACGCCCTCCTCACCGCCCTGCTCACCGCCCCCGCCATCACCGCCTCCGCCCTGGCCCCGGTCGCCGTCACCGCACTGGCCGCGCCCCTGGGCGGCTACCCCCACGTCTTCCTCCTCCTGGCCGCCTGCTCCCTGACCGCCGCCCTCCTCACCCTCACCACCCGCGACCGCACCCCGCCCCGGCGCTGACCCAAGGGGCCCTGGGCGCCGCGGAGCCGGGCGGCCCGGTCACGGCCGAGAGAGCGTCCGTCCGCCGGCCCCGATTTGCTCTACCTGATGTAGAGCAACCTGTCGGATTCCTGCTACGGTGCCGCCCACGGTTGCTCTACGACTCGTAGAGCAAATCCTGTCCGCGCCCGTCCCTCGGCTCCGCCCACGGAAGGCCCCGCCTCATGCTCGTCCGCATCGCCCGCGCCTGTCACCGCCGGCGCTGGACCACCCTCCTCGGCTGGCTGCTGGCCGCGCTGACCCTCGCGTCGGTCGGCGGCATGGCCGGCACGGACTTCGACTCCGAGTACGACCTGCCCGACGCCGACTCCCAGCGCGCGTACGACGTACTGGAGCGGCACTTTCCCGAACAGGCCGCGGGCACGGGCGACATCGTGCTGCACGCCGACGCCGGCCTGGACGCGCCCGGCGTACGGCAGCGGGCGCGGGACGTGCTCGCGGCGGCGCGCACGGCCGACCCGGTGGTGGCCGGCGTCGTCGCCTTCGACGACGCCACCCGCGGCGGGCTCGTCAGCGACGACGGCACCACCGCGACGGCGCGGATCGTCTTCACCGTCGGCCGCACCGAGGTGCCGGACGAGGCCGCCGAGGAGATCGAGCGGCGGCTGACCGGCATGTCCGGCGGCGGTCTGCGCGTCGAGTTGTCCGGGACCATGTTCGCCCCGAAGCCGAGCACCGGGCTGAGCGAGGGCGTCGGGCTGGCGGCCGCGCTGGTCATCCTGCTCGCGGCCTTCGGGTCGCTGGCGATGGCCGGGCTGCCCGTCCTGGCCGCCCTGGCCGGGCTGTTGACCGCCATGGGGCTGGTCATGCTGCTGAGCAAGGCCATGAACGTGCCGGACTTCAGCATGTCGGTGGCCGTGATGATCGTCCTCGGCGTCGCCGTGGACTACGCGCTGTTCATCGCCGCCCGCTACCGCCGGGCCCGCCGCGACGGCCACGACCCGGAACCGGCGGTCGCGCTGGCCGCCGGAACCTCGGGGGCGGCGGTGCTCTTCGCCGGGACCACGGTGATCGTGTCGCTGGGCGGGATGTTCTTCATGGGGGTGCCCTTCGTGTACGGGCTGGCCGTGTCGTGCATGGTCGGCGTCGCTGCGACGCTCGGGCTGGCGCTCACGCTGGTGCCGGCCCTGCTGGGCATCGCCGACCGGTGGCTGACACCGCGCGGGCGCCTGGAGCGCCGGGGCGCCGGGGCGCGGGGGGCCGGTTCGTACGCACAGGTCCCCGCTTCGTACGAACTGGCCCCCGGTCCGTACGAGAAGCTCCTGCGCCGTCGTCCCCTCGCGGTGGTCGTCGGCGCCACCGCGCTGCTGCTGGTCCTCTGCGCGCCGCTGGCAGCGATGCGGCTGGGCTCCGCGGACGCCGGCAACGCCCCCGCCTCGGACACCACCCGCCGGGCCCACGATCTGAAGCAGGAGGCGTTCGGTCCCGGCGCCACCGCCCCGCTGATGGTGGTGGCCGACCTGCGCGGCGCCTCTCCCGGCGACACCGCCGGCCTGGTCGAGCGGCTGCGCCGCGCGCCCGGCGTCGCCCACGTCAGTCCGCCGGCGACCAGCCCGGACGGCCGGGCCCAGGTCCTCACCGTCGTCCCGCGCACCGACGCGCAGGACGAGGCCACGCCCCGCCTCGTACGCGACCTGCGTGAGACGGCGCTGCCGGAGGCCGCGGCCGGTACCCCGATGCGCCTGCACGTGGGCGGGGTGGCCGCCACGTTCCAGGACCTCACCGACCGGATGGCCGACCGGCTGGCCGTCTTCGTCCTGGCCGTCGTCGTCATCTCCGCGCTGGTGCTCGCGCTGATGTTCCGCTCGCCGGTCGTGTCGGTGCAGGCGGTGGTCCTCACCCTGCTGTCCCTGGGGGTGTCCTACGGGCTGCTGGTCGCGGTCTTCCAGTGGGGCTGGGCGGCGGGCCTCCTCGGCACGGGCGCCACCGGGCCGTTGGAGAGCTACATGCCGATGACGCTGATGGCGCTGCTGTTCGGACTCGGCATGGACTACCAGGTGTTCGTCCTCGCCCGGATCCGCGAAGCCCGCCTGGGCGGGGCACAGGCCCGCGACGCGGTCGCGGAGGGACTACGGGACTCGCGCCGCGTGGTGCTGGCCGCAGCGCTGATCATGGCCGCGGTCTTCGCCGGCTTCGCGCTCTCTCCCGACCGCATCATGAAGCAGTTCGGACTCGGCCTCGCCGGGGGCGTCCTGGTCGCCGCGGCGGCCGTACTGGTCGTGACCCCCGCGCTGCTCACGTACCTCGGCGACCGCGCCTGGCCCGGCACGTCCCGGCTCCCCGGCGCGCGGCCGGAGACCGCTGCCCGGACCGGCGAGCCCACCCGGACGTAGGCGCGCCGCCTGCCTCCGCACCCCGCGCTCCACCGCACCGCCAGGGCCGGGCACCACCGGCGTCCCTTACGATGAACGTGTGTTCATGAACGAGTGTTCATCGTGGGAGGTGTCATGACGGATGTCGAAGTACGCCGGCTGACCAAGGTCTACGGCGACCGGCGTGCCGTGGACGAGGTGTCGTTCAGGGCCCCGGCGGGCCAGGTCACCGGCTTCCTCGGACCCAACGGCGCGGGCAAGACGACGACGCTGCGGATGGTCCTCGGGCTCGTGCACCCCACCGCGGGCGAGGCGTTCATCGGCGGGTGCCCGTACCGGGAGCTGGTCCGTCCGCGCCGGTCGGTCGGCGCGTTGCTGGAGGCCACCGGCTTCCACGCCGGGCGCAGTGGTCGCGCCCACCTGCGTGTCCTCGCCCGCATCTGCGGGGTGGACGGGTCGCGCGTGGACGAGGTGCTGGAGCTGGTGGAGCTCGGTGATGCCGCCGGCCGCCGGGTCGGTGGCTACTCGCTGGGGATGCGCCAGCGGCTCGGTCTGGCCGCGGCCATGCTCGGCGATCCGGAGGTCCTGGTGCTCGACGAGCCGGCCAACGGCCTGGATCCGGCGGGTATGGCGTGGCTGCGCGCGCTCCTGCGTGCGCTGGCGGCCGAGGGCCGCACCGTGCTGGTCTCCAGCCACGTGCTCAGCGAGGTCGCGCAGACGGTCGACCACGTCGTGATCATCAGCCGGGGACGTACCCGCTTCGACGGCGCACTGGCCGAGTTGGGCAGCCGGTCGGTGTCCGTACGTACGCCCCAGGCGGCGCGGCTGCGCGACCTGCTGAGCGCGCGGGGGCACGAGGCGCTCGCCGTCGGCGAGTCGGTGCTCGACGTCCGCGGCGTGAGCGCCGAGGAGATCGGCCGGATCGCGGCCGGCGCCGGGGTGGTCCTGTCCGGGCTGAGCGCGGGCGGGGCCTCGCTGGAGGAAGCGTTCCTGAGATTGACCGAGTCCGAGTCCGAGTCCAAGCGCGAGTCCGGGACCGTGACCGGTCGCGCAGGCGCCGGCGCCCGATGAAGGAGACCGCCCCCATGGCCGCTCTGTTCAGCGCGGAGCTGCTGAAGCTCCGTACCGTACGCAGCACATGGCTGCTGCTCCTGTCCGCTCAGGTGTTCACGCTCGCCGGTGCGCTCGGGCCGGTCGTCTCGGGCGACGACGTGAGCGACCCCGGAACCTGGAGCCGGTCCGCCGCGCACGCCGGGCTGGCGGCCATGTTCGCGCTGGTTCTCGGCATCTTCGCCGTGGCCGGCGAGCACCGGCACAAGACGATCATCGAGACCTATCTGGCCGTGCCGCTGCGCGACCGTGTCGTTGCGGCCAAAGTGGTCGCCTACACCGCGGCAGGTCTGGTGTTCGGCGTCGCCGCCGCGGCAACCGGCTTCGTCACCACGGCCGTCGCCGTCAAGGCCAAGGGCGGCGCCTTCGACGCCGCCGATACCGAGCTGTGGCGCACCCTGGCCGGCAGCGTCGCCTGGAACGCCGCGTTCGCCGCGATCGGCGTCGGCGTCGGTGCCCTGGTGCGCAACCTGGCCGGGGCCGTCGCCGCGGCGCTGGCCTGGATCGCCGTGGTGGAGGGCGTCGTCGCGGTGCTCCTCGGCGACGACCTGGCGCGCTGGCTGCCGCTGGCCGGCGGGCAGGCGCTGGCCGGCATGGGCGGCGGCGGGCTGTCGCAGGCGGGCGCCGGGGTGCTGCTGGCGGGGTACGCGGCGCTGATCGGCGTGCTCGCCGCCTGGACTACGCTCAGGCGTGATGTCGCCTAGACGAGCCGCGATCCTGCGGAAAGAAGGTGGCGATCAGACGCTGCGCGAGCACCTGGTCGCCACCGCCGTACGCCTCATCTCCCAGCGCGGCACCGCCGGGCTGACCGTGCGCGACATCGCACGCGAGGCCGGGGTGGCGGACGGAGTGCTGTACAACCACTTCGCGGGCAAGGAGGAGTTGCTCGCGACGGCCCTGCGCGCCCACGTCCACGAGGTGATGGCCGCGGCCGGCGAGCCGCCGACGCCGGGGGAGGGCACGGTCGAGGAGAACCTGCGCGCCTTCATCGACCGCGGCCTCGCCGTGCTCACCCGCATCCTGCCTGCCTTCGCCGGTCTCCTCGCCCAGCCGAAGGTCCTCGTCCTCTTCCACGGCTCCGGCTTCCACCCCGAAGGCGGGGGAGGGCTGCGCGCCGTACTGACCGACTACCTCCGCGCCGAGCAGGAGTTGGGCCGTATCGCCGCGGACGCAGGACCGGAGGCCGCGGCCACCATGATCATGGGCGCGTGCCACGAGCTGATCCTCCCGCGGGTCTTCGCCCCCCGCCCGCAGGAGCCGCTGATCGTCCGCCCGGGGTTCACGGGCGACCTGGTCACCACGGTGCTCCGCGGCATCGCCCCCGCGCCCGAGCGCTGAAGCCGTACGGCGCGGCCGTCACGCCCCGGACGTGCTCACAGCGGGAGGGCGAACAGGCTCACCGGAGTGGACAGCGCGGTCGCGGCGACGGCCAGGACCGCGGTACGGGCGAAGGCCGTGGTCTTCGGCGGCGGTGCCAGCAGCCGGGCGGTGCGGGCGGTGACGGCGGTGTCGGCGGCGGCGAAGCCGCCGGCGGGGGGCGGGACGGTGCCGCCCGCGGCGGTGAACCGGGCCAGGGCGTCGGTCAGGTCGCGGCGCGGCAGGCGGCGGCAGCAGGCGTCGTCCGCGCACATCTCCAGCAACAGCCGGACCGCCGCCACGGCTTCGCGCAGCAGCGGGCTGCGCGGCAGCAGGCGTCGC
Organism: Streptomyces sp. B5E4; assembly: GCF_039871555.1. NCBI lineage: Bacteria > Bacillati > Actinomycetota > Actinomycetes > Kitasatosporales > Streptomycetaceae > Streptomyces > Streptomyces sp. B5E4. The sequence goes on along the minus strand of NZ_JBDPMI010000019.1, from coordinate 20,694 downwards.
CAGGCCAGCAGCGGGAGCAGGACGAGGTCGTGGCGCTGGCGCAGGTGGGCGCGCTCGTGGGCGACGACTGCGGCGAGGTGCCGCGGGCCGAGGAGGCACAGGGCGCCGGTGCTGAGCACGACGAGCCCGGGGCGGCCGGGCAGGCAGTACGCCGCCGGGACGGGGTGGTCGAGTACCTCGACGCCGGGCAGCGCCTCCCGGGAGCGGGCCACGAGCGTCAGCAGGTGCCGGTGGCGGCGCCGGTGCCGGGCGAGGTCCCGGCAGACCCGCCCCAGGGTCCAGCAGCGGGCGGCGAGATAGGCGGCGCCGAGCGCCAGGGCGGCCGGGGCGAGCGGTCCCGTGGGGACGCCGTCGACGCTGGCGACGTGCAGCAGGCCGGGCACCAGGCCCTGGTTGGCGGGCGCGAAGACCGCGGCGAAGACCAGCCCGAGCAGGGACAGTTCCAGCGTGAGGCCGAGGATCTGCCAGGTGAGGAGCGCGGTGCGCGGCATCCGCGTCACCCAGCGGGCGCGGGCCAGCGGCCGCACGGCCGCCAGACAGCAGGCCAGCATGACGGCGAAGTGCAGCAGATGGCTCATCGGCGGCGCTTGTCCTCGTCGTCGGGCCGGTGGTGCTCATCGGATGCGCGGGCGAGCGCGTCGCGCAGGACGTCGGCCTCCGGGTCGGACACGGAGCGGGCGAAGTGCGCCAGGACGGCGTCGCGGTCCCCGGCCTGGGCGAGGACGTCCATCATCAGGCTGGTGACGTAGGACTCCCGGCTGGCGGCCGGGGTGTAGTGCCAGGACCGGCCGATACGCTCCCGCTGGGCGGTCCCCTTGTGCGCCAGCCGGTCCAGGACCGTGATCACCGTGGTGTACGCCAGCGCGCGGTCAGGCAGCGCGTCGAGCACGTCCTTGGCGGTGCGAGGACGCCCGGCGTCCCACAGCACGTCCATGACGGCGCGCTCCAACTCCCCAGAACGCCGCACGCGCCAGCTCCCTCCACCGCAACCGCGCCACCGCGGCACTCTACCCCACGTAGAACAACGACCGGGATCCCCAGGGCGGGGGTCCGGCCCTGTGGGCCTGCCGTCAGTGTCCTGCCGGCGGCAGGCCGGCCTGCGCCCTGGTGCCGTCGACCGCCTCCGGCACGGTGACCCGGCCGGGGGGATTGTTGCGGCGGGCAGCCGCGGCGATCCCACGCGATGCCTTCCCGCATGGCGCCCCGGTGGGCGACTGGGTAACCTCTGCCGCGACCTTGACGGGCGGTGAACTGGGCTTGGAGCGGGGGGACGTTGGTGGAGCAGACGCAGCCGGAGCGGATCATCGGTGGGCGCTACCGGCTTGTCGGGCAGCTCGGCGTCGGCGGGTTCGGCAGGGTGTGGAAGGCGCATGACGAGGCGCTGGGCGTTCATGTCGCGGTCAAGGAGGTGTGGCTGCCGCACCAGGCGGGCTCGGACGCTGAGCATCACGAACGGGTGGTCCGCGCGGCCCGTGAGGCCCGTAACGCGGCCCGCCTGCGTGACCATCCGCACGTCGTCGCGGTCCACGATGTGGTCATCGAGGACGGCGCACCCTGGATCGTGATGCGCCTGGTCGACGGGCGCTCTCTGGAGGAGCGGCTGCGCGCGGACGGGCGGTTGCCCGCTCCGCTCGTGGCCGAGACGGCCACCGCCCTGCTGAAGGCATTGAAGGCCGCCCACGCGGCCGGGATCGTGCACCGTGATCTGAAGCCCGCGAACGTGATGCTCACCGACGACGACCAGATCCTCCTCACCGACTTCGGCATCGCCGTCCACGAGACCGACACCCGCCTCACCACCACGGGAGGGGTCATCGGCTCCGCCGAGTACATGGCCCCGGAACGCCTCAACGGCCTTCAGGACCAGGCTGCCGGTGACCTGTTCTCCCTCGGCGTCACCTTGTACGAGGCGATCGAGGGCGTTTCCCCGTTCCGCAGGGAAACGCCCACGGCCACCCTCGCCGCCGTGGCCCTCCACGATCCGCCGCCGATGCACCACGCCGACCCCGTCCTCGCCTCGCTCGTCACCGCCCTCCTGGCCAAGAAGCCCGAGGACCGCCCGACCGTGGACAGCACCCTGGCCGTGCTCCGCGCCCGTACACCCACGATCACGGCGCCGCCGCCCGGGCCCCCGCCCGCGAGCGGCACACCGGTCGTGCCTCCGGCAGCGGTGGCTGCGTCGCTGCCCCGCATCTCGCGTATCGGGCGTCTGATCACGGGGAGCTGGTTCCTGCTGGCCGGGATCGGCCTGATCACCTTCGGCTGCTTCATGTTCAGCACCGAGGGAGGCTGGGAGGGCGCCTATCCCATCAGCGCGGGCACCGCCGCCCTGGTCGCGGTGTTCTTCGGGCTGGCCGCGATGTTCTACCGGTGGAACCATCCGGGCAGACCGCCCTTCCGGATCGTGGGCGGACTCTTCTTTCCCGTCTTCCTCCCGCTGGCTGTGATGTGGGCGGTGTGGAACGCGATCCTGCTCGCGTTGTGACGTACGCCGGCCGGCCGGACCGGCGCGTACGCGCGGGGAGTCCGGCCGCCGGCCGGCCGCCGGGGGCCCGACCGGGCGGTGCCCGGGTGGGGTGTCAGCGGGTGGGGGTACGGCGGGCTCGGAAGGCGGCGGCCTTGACGCGGCTTTGGCAGGCGGTGGAGCAGAACTGGCGGGCGGCGTTGCGGGAGTTGTCGACGTAGACGCGGTCGCAGCGCGGGGCCCGGCAGACGCCGAGGCGGCCGGCGAGGTCGCTGCCGACGGCGAGCGCGAGGGCGGTGGCGCAGCCGGCGCTCCAGCCGACGGCGAGGGTGTCGTCGCTGCCGTGGAAGTGGACCTGCCAGGGCTCGCCCGGCACGCGGTCGAGCTGGGGGCGGGCGCCGGAGGCGCGCAGGAGGGAGTTGAGCAGGCCGGCGGCGGTGTCGAGGTGCTGTTCCTCCACGGCTTCGAAGACGGCCCGTAGCTGCTGCGCGGTGCGCGCCAGGTGAGCGGCCGCCGCGGGTTCGGCCCCGGCCTCGCCCGGGAGTGCGGCGGCGACGGCCGGCGGCAGGTCGCCGCCCTGGGGTGCGGTGTACGGGCGACCGCGGGCGGAGCCGTCCGTGAGCGAGTTCACCAAGGCGGCGGACACGTCCAGCAACGTCGCTACGTGACTGTCGAACATCACTTGACCGGTCACTCCCTCGGGCCTAGTTTCGTCACTGACATTATCGGATTCGTCAGTGACGGGCGGTGGGTCGTGCGAGGTCTGCCGGGCGGGCAGCGGCTGCCGCGTACGGTCTGGATCCTCATCGCCGCCCGCGCGGTGAACCGCCTCGGGGCCTTCTCGCTGCCGTTCCTCGCCGTGCTGATCACCACGCGGTACGACGCCGCACCCGCGACCGCAGGGCTGGTCGTCGCCGTCTTCGGGCTCGCCACGATCCCCTCGCGGCTGGCCGGTGGCCGGCTGGCCGACCGGATCGGGCGGCGCCGGACGATGGTCGTCGGTCTGGTGGGCTGCGCCGTGGCGCAGGCGGGGGTCGCCGCCGCAGCGAACCTGACCGCCGTGGTGGGGTTCGCGGTGGTGCTCGGGCTGGCCTTCGAGTTGTACGAGCCGCCGAGCCAGGCGATGATCGCCGACACCGTCGGCCAGGCCGCGCGGGTGCGCGCGTACAGCCTGCTCAACGCGGCGCTCGCCGTGAGCGGCCTGGCCGCCGGAGCGCTCGCCGCCGGGCTCGGCCGGTGGGATCTGCGCTGGCTGTTCGTCGCCGACGCCGCCACCTGCCTGCTGTGCGCGCTCGTCGTACACCGCGCCCTGCCCGCCGACCGGCCGAAAGCGGGCGGACGGGGGGACGGCCGCGCCGTGGCCGCGCCGTGGCGTGACCGCACGCTCCTCGCGATGCTGTGCACAGGCACGCTGTTCGCCCTGGTCTACCTGCAGATCACCCTCATGCTCCCCCTCGCCCTGGCCCACCGCGGACTGGAGCCCGCCGACGCCGGTCTGCTGCTCGCCGTCTCGGCACTGGCCATCGTCGCCGGCCAGCCGCTGCTACGCCTGCAGCGGCCGTCGGTGCGGTCCGCTCCCGTCGCCTTCGCGCTGGGCGGCACCCTGCTGGCCGCAGGCCTCGCCGGGTACGCCGTGGCCGACAGCCTGGGCGCCCACATCGTCGCGACCGTCGTGTGGAGCCTGGGGGACCTGCTGCTGGTCGGCCGCGCCCTCGCCGTCGTCGCGGACCTGGCCCCACCCGGCGGCACCGGCCGCTACCTGGCCGCCTACGGCACCGCCTGGGGCATCGCCGCAGTGGCCGCACCGCTGTCGGGCACCCAACTCCTCGACCACGCGGGGGTCACCGGCATGTGGTCCGTCATGGCCGGCCTGTGCGTGGTCCTGGCCGTCGTCCAGCCCGCCGTCGTGCAGGCAGCGACCGGTCCGCGCGCGTGCTGCCGGCCGGGGCGTCGCGGCTGTGCCGGGTGAGGCGCTGTCCTCCCGGGGAGTCGTAGCCCCCTCCCTCCCCTGGGGAGGGCCTGCTCGTCCGCCGCGACCGCGGTCCGCATCTTCCGCGCGATCGCCGGCCGGCCCACTGCACATTCCGCGAGGGCTGCGGTTTCACGTGCTGCGCCCCGGGGCGATGTCGGCGATGAGGGTCTCGATGCGGGTGCGGATCTCGTCGCGGATGGGGCGTACGGCGGTGACGCCCTGGCCGGCGGGGTCGTCGAGCTTCCAGTCGAGGTAGGTCTTGCCGGGGAAGACCGGACAGGCGTCGCCGCAGCCCATGGTGATGACGACGTCGGACGCCTGCACCGCGTCGACGGTGAGGACCTTGGGCTGCTCGTGGCCGAGGTCGATGCCGACCTCGCGCATGGCCTCCACGACCGCGGGATTGACGGTGCCGGCGGGGGCGGAACCGGCGGAGCGGACCTCGACACGGTCGCCGGCGAGGTGGGTGAGCCAGGCGGCGGCCATCTGGGAGCGGCCGGCGTTGTGGACGCAGACGAACAGGACGGAGGGCTTGGGGGGCATCACGGTCTCGTCTCTCGTGGGTGCGACGACGGCGGGGGTCGCATCAGCTCACCGCGGAACCAGCCGGTACGGAGACCGTCCGGAGGGCCGCCGCCCTGGGACCACTTCGCCGCGGATCAGGTGCCGTAGGTGCGCAGTGTCCGGCCCATGGCGGCGAGGACCGACGGCTCGACGCGGTAGAAGACCCACGTGCCACGGCGCTCGGAGGTGAGCAGGCCGGCCTCCTTGAGCTTCTTCAGGTGGTGGCTCACGGTGGGCTGCGAGACGCCGACGTCGGAGATGTCGCACACGCATGCCTCGCCGCCCTCGTGCGAGGCGACCAGGGAGAACAGCCGCAGCCGCACCGGGTCGGACAGCGCCTTGAACATGGCGGCTGTCCGCACCGCCTCCTCGGCCGTCAGTGGCCGCTCGGTCAGCGGCGGGCAGCATGGGGCCACCGCCTCGGGGGCGTCGGGCTCCAGCACCGGCAGCACGGTCTTGGGGTTCGACATACGTCTATGTTCACACAGGTCGAATCAGGTGCGCCCGACCGCGACAGAGGTGCCCCCGAATCAATTCGATAAATGTCTATGTTGACGTTCATCGAATCAAATGGAATGCTGGCGGCACAAGCATCGATGGAGATCGAATCAGAGAGATCGAGGGAACCAGCCGCCATGGACACTGCGAAGGATCTGCCCGTAGCCGTGATCGGAGCAGGGCCGATCGGACTGGCCGCCGCCGCCCACCTCCTCGACCGCGGCATCGAACCGCTCGTGCTGGAGACGGGACCGACCGCCGCCACCGCCGTACGCGGATGGGCGCACGTGCGGCTGTTCTCCACCTGGGCCGAGCTGACCGATCCCGCCGCCGAGAAGCTCCTCGCCCCCACCGGCTGGACCAAGCCCGGCGAGTCCGCGTACCCGACCGGCGGCGACTGGGCGGAAGCGTACCTCCAGCCCCTCGCCGACGCCCTCGGCGACCGCGTCCGCTACGGCACCACGGTCACCGGCGTCGCCCGCGCCGACCGCGACCGCGTCGTCGACACCGACCGCGATGCCCAGCACTTCACCGTCCACGCCGTACGAGACGACGGCACCGAGGAGCGCTTCCCCGTACGCGCCGTCATCGACGCCTCCGGCACCTGGTCGACTCCCGGCCCGCTGGGCGCCAACGGCCTGCCCGCACTCGGTGAGCGCGTCGCCGCCGACCGCATCACGTACCGCATCCCCGACCTGACCGACCCGGCCGTACGCGCCCGCTACGCGGGCAGGACCACCGCCGTCGTCGGCTCCGGCGCCTCCGCCTTCACCGCCCTGGCCGCACTCGCCGGCCTCGCCGACGAGGCCCCCGGCACACACACCCTGTGGATACTGCGCCGCGGCATCGGCACGCACACCTACGGCGGCGGCGAAGCCGACCAGCTCCCCGCCCGCGGTGCCCTCGGCCTCGCCGCCAAGGCCGCCGTCGACGACGGCAACGCCACCGCCCTGACCGGCTTCCGCACCGCCGCCGTCGAACGCGACGGTGACCACCTCGTCCTCGTCGCGGAAGACGGCCGCCGCAGCGACCCCGTAGCCGAGGTCATCGCCCTGACCGGCCTGCGCCCCGACCTCACGTTCCTGGACGAACTGCGCCTCGCACTCGACGAACGCCTCCAGGCGCCCGTCGCACTGGCCCCGCTGATCGACCCCAACGTCCACTCCTGCGGCACCGTCTACCCCCACGGCGCCGCCGAACTGGCCCACCCCGAGGCGGGCGTCTACCTCACCGGCATAAAATCCTACGGCCGCGCCCCCACCTTCCTCGCCCTGACCGGCTTCGAACAGGTCCGCTCGATCGCCGCCTCCCTCGCCGGCGACCACGAAGCGGCCGCCCGCGTCGAGTTGACCCTCCCCGAAACCGGCGTCTGCGGCGGCACCGGCCTCGCCGCCGGCGCAGACACGGCCCCGGCCGAAGCCGCGCAGACCGACGGCTGCTGCGCAGTCCCCGCCCCGGGACTCCTCCGGATCGGCACCACCACCGGGGCCTGCTGCTGACCTCCGCCCCACGACGACCGCGGATGGAACGAGACCAGAACCGGGACCGTGCGCCCGTCCATCCCTGCATGTCACGCCGGGTGCAGACCGCTTGCCGGCGCTTGTGGCGGTTCACCTCCGCCGGGCTTGCCACAGGGCTGTCCCTGTCGGTGGTCCGTGGCACAGTGGCGGCCATGACGGTCGACGAGTTGCTGCGCCGGTTGACGACGGTCCGGCGCGCACCGACGGGAAACGGGCGGGCACCTCACAAGCCCTTGCTGCTGCTCTGGCTCCTCGGCCGGCTCTCCGCAACCGGCAGCAGTGCGGTCACGTACGACGAGGCCGCCGAGCCGGTGAGCCGTCTGATCAACGACTTCGGCCCGGCGGTCGCCAGCCCCGCCCGTGCCCGTGACCGCGCCGCAATGCCGTTCGTGCACCTGGAGCGGGATCTGTGGGACCTGCGTGATCTCCACGGCGAGCCCATCGGCCCCGGGGAGCACGAGAGCGGCGCCCTACTGCGCCGCCGCCGGGCCCATGGCCGGCTGCGACCCGAGGTCGAGGAGATCCTCGCGGACCCCCGGTCCAGGGCGGCGTCCGCACGGGTACTGCTCGACCGGCACTTCACACCGGCACTCGAAGGGGCGATCTGCACAGCGGCCGGTCTGGACCTCACCGAACTCGAACTCGCCGCGTACGAAATGGCGGCCGCACGACGCCGCACCCGCCGTGCGGGCTTCACCGAGGAGGTGCTGCGGGCCTACGCGTACGCCTGCGCGATGTGCGGCTTCGACGGCGCGCTCGGACGTAACCCGGTGGGACTGGAGGCAGCGCACGTGCGCTGGCACAGCCATGAAGGACCGGACGAGGTCAGCAACGGCGTCGCACTGTGCTCGCTGCACCACACCCTCTTCGACCTGGGCGTCCTCGGCCTCACCTCGGAGCTGCGCATCAAGGTGTCCGAGCTGTACGTGGCCCGTAGCCAGGCCGGTCTCGCCGTCGACAACCTTCATGACCGGCCGCTGAGTACGCCACGTCCGGGTCAGCCCACCCTTGAGGCCGTTCATCTCCGCTGGCACGGCCTTGAGGTCTTCAAGGGCGATATCGGCACGGCGGCGTGAACCGTGCCGGGTTGCGGAGGGCCTGTGGCAGCCCACCTCCGGCGGGACGCTCAACTTCCGCCACGGGCACGGCCGACAGGCCCGTACCGCGTCGCCGCGTCGGCCGCTGTCAGTCCGTCTTTCGTCCGACGCCTGCGCAGACCCACTGGCGTTCGGCACCGGACGGAGCGGTCGTGTCCGGTGCCTTGGACCACGGCGAGACGGGTGCCAGGTCGGGGCGCCACAGCGACACGGTGGTCAGGCCCGGGTCGAGCAGGTCGAAGCCGTCGAAGAGCCGCCCGATCTCCGCGTAGCTGCGCAGCGTGAGCGGAGAGTGGGCTTTCTTGTAGACGTCGGCGGCCTTCTGGACCCGGCCGTCGGTGTCGAACTCGGAGGTCGAGTGCGAGATGACCAGATGGCTGCCGGGTGCCATCGCGGCGCGCAGTCGCGCCACGATCCCGGGCGGGTCCGCCTCGTCGTCGACGAAGTGCAGCATCGCCAACATGACCACGGCGACCGGCTTGTCGAGGTCGATGACATCACGCAGCTCGGGATCGGCCAGGATGTCCTCGGGGTGCCGGGCGTCGCCCTGGGTGACGGCCACCAGGGGCGACCTGCCGAGTAACGCCCGTCCGTGGCTGACGACGACCGGGTCGATGTCGACGTAGGCCACGCGCGAGTCCGGGGCGACGTTCTGGGCGATCTGGTGCAGGTTCTGGTGCCCGCCGCCCTCGACCGGCATACCCGCGCCGATGTCGATGAACTGCCGGATTCCGGACTCGGCCAGGCACCGTACCGCGCGCCGCAGGAACGCGCGGTTCTCCCGCGCCATGAGGGGTGCGTCGGGAACGTGCCGCCGGACTTCCTCCATGACCGCCCGGTCGTGGGCGAAGTTGTCCTTGCCACCGAGGAAGTAGTCGTAGATGCGTGGGACGGCCGGGGTCCGGAGCTGGAGGGGGTTCTCCTCCTCGCGTCCTCTCCCCTTCGACGACGGCTTGTTCATCGAGCTCTCCCGCCATGCCCCTGCCGCGCTGCAGAATCCGTGGAACCATGCGAGCGTAGCGACCGGCCGACGCAGTCACCCCGGCTACGGCCGGTTTCGGCTGACAACGTTGCCGGGACGTGACCCGAGGAGGGAGTGGCATGCCGGACGACGGCATCGACAGGATTCCCGGCCCGCCCACGGGCGGTGACGGCGTCAAGGCGATCGTGGCGGCGGGAGGGCTGCACAACTATCAGCTCAAGCTGCACGCCGAGTTCGGTCCGGTGGTGCGCTTCCCCTTACCCGGTGCGGACATGGCGGTGTCGGTCGCCGATCCGGTGCTGCTGGAGGCCACCGCGGAGATCGACAAGCGGCCGGAGAAGCTGTTCGAGTTCCTGGAGCCCCTCCAGGAGTCGGGCAACGTGCAGACGCTCCCGGCAGACGAACACGTGCCGTGGCGGCGGGTGATGCTCTCCGTCCTGGCCGGACGGCCTTCGCACGAAGCGCACTTCGCGCAGTTCACCGCGCTGACGGCGTCGATGGCCGACAGGTGGGCGGAGAACGCCGCGCGGGGCCCCGTAGAGCTGCAGAAGGACCTCAGCGAGCTGTCGCTGCGGATGGTCTGTGAATACTCGCTGGGCAACGGTCTGGAGTCCGAGGAGGCCGCCGGGCGGGTCGTGTCGGCGTTCGAGGACGTGCTCACCGACTACCTGGCGCGGCTGTACCAGGTGGACGTGGGCGGCACGGAGGAGGAGCGCAGCGTACGCTCCGAAGAGGCCCTGACCTATCTGCGCGCGACCGTCGACGAGGTGCTCACCGCGCACCGCGAACGCGGCACGACCGAGCACGCCGACCGGAGCGACCTGGTCGCGGCTCTGGTCAGGGCGGGCGAGTCGCCGGCGCGGATACGCGACACGGTGCTGATGACCATGATGGCCGCCCACCACACCACCGGTGTCGCCATCTCCTGGACGCTCTACCTGCTGGCCCGGCACCCGGAGGTGGCCGAGCAGGCCACCGAGGAGGTCGACCGGGTCCTCGGTGACCGCGGCGCACCCGACTACGGCGACCTCAGGCCGCTTTCGTACCTGGACATGGTGCTCCGGGAGGCCATGCGGCTGTACCCGCCGGGACCGTACGGGGCCCGGGAGGCCACCGAGGACCTCAAGCTCGGCGAATACAGCGTTCCCGCGGGCACGACCATCTTCTATCCCTTCTGGGCCGTGCACATGAACCCCGAGCACTGGCCCGACCCGGAGGTGTTCGACCCGGACCGCTTCACACCGGAGGCGTCCGCCCAGCGGCACCGGTTCGCGTACATCCCGTTCGGGCTCGGGCCCCGCAGTTGTGAAGGCGCCGCTCTCGCGATGGTCGAGGCCAAACTCGTGCTGGCGATGCTGCTGAAGCGCTTCCGGTTCCAGATGGCGCTGGGTCAGACGGTCACGCCTGTCGAACGCTTCGTCCTGTGGGCCGCCGAGGACATCCACATGAACCTCACCCCCCGGTAACCCGCCCGCCCCCCGAAGGCCGGAGCGCGACGGGGCCCCGCACGGGCATGCCGCTGCGGGGCCTCGTTTCGCCTGGTCAGGTGGTGCTGCTGTCCGGGGTGGTCCGGCTCCGTTCCGACTTGCGGGTTCGAACCTGCCGGCGACTGCGGTGAACGTCGATAGACGGGGATGAACGAGACCAGAACGGAGACCAGGAACGTCCAGGCCAGTCCATGACGGGCGGGCCTGGCCCCCGGTGGCTACGCCGGGTTCACGAAGGCGCCGACGGCCGAGGCGTCCAACAGCCGGCCGTTGCACCAGTCGGCCAGCAACAGATCGAACTCGCGCATCGCCTGCTCGATGCCGGGCGCCGACGCCGTCGCGGCATCGGGGGAGAGCGCGAGACACAGCACCGTGATCCGGTCACCGTGTGCCTGGCCGTACACGGTGAGCGGATCGGAGGCGATCGCGAACGAGTCGACCACGCGGCCCGGGGCATCACGGAAGCGGACGCCCGCGTACGGCCACCTGGCGACGGGCAACAGCTCCGACAGCCGCCGCCGCGAAACCTCGGCGGAGATGGCGGCGGCCGGGGTCCGGCGAAGGTGAATCCTGTCGAAGACGCGCACCGGCGACGCACCATCGCCGATCACCCGCGAATGCTGCTGGAAGATCTCATGGATCGCGCGCATCTCGGCCTCGACCTGCCCCGCGAGCTGACGGGAGACCATCTCGGCCTGCCGCCAGTCGTCCTCGTGGATCACGAAGTGCTCCCCCGGACCGGTCGACTCCTCAGTCGCCGGCAGCGGGTCGAAGATCGTCGGCAGGGAGTACTGCATCTCCTGCGGGTCCCTCGTCCGGACCCGCCTCAGGGTCAGCACGAGGCTGCCGCTCCGAAGGAACTGCGCGGCGGTCGGCGGCTCGGCCCGGACCACGGCCCACGGCTCTCCTCCGAGGTCAAGGCGCGTTTCATGCGCGAACGAGTCGGGAAGCTGGCCGGGCGCGAGCTCGGTCCTCGCGAACTCCTCCTCTGTCTCGGCGTCCACGAACACGACCTGCACCGACTCCGTGTGCGCCATGTCCCTACCCCCACATCGATCGCCGTTCCCGTCGCGTTGCCCGCAGCCGTCGGGCCCGTGGACAGTATCGGTACAGCGGTCCCCGCGTGCGCGGTGAGCACGCCCCCGGCTGGCTGGACGATCCGTATGCCCGCGCCGAGTTCCCTGCCCCGTCCGCCACGGACATCACGATGCCGCACACCGACACGTGCCCGCAGACTGACCGGGACTACGGAGTCCGGATGTCCCAGAGCCGGATCACCCGGTCCTAACGGCCGCCGGCCAGGATGCGTCCGTCGGGGGCGAACGCCAGGCAGAGGATGGGCCCTTGGTGGCCCTTGGTGCGCGCCAATGGCGAGGCGCTGGTCGCCGGTGGCCGTGTCCCAGAGGCAGATGAGCGCCGCGGGGAAGCTCCCAGCGCGGCTCCCCGTGGCGAGGTCCCACATCCGCGGCGTACCGCTGTCGCCCCCTCCGACGATGTCGCGGCCGTCCGGGCTGAACGCCAGCGAACCGACCCACCCGCCGTGCCCCTTCAGCACCAGGCCGGGGTCGCCGGTGTGCACGTCCCAGAGCCGGATGGCCCTGTCGCTGCCGCCAGTGGCGAGGGTGCGGCCGTCAGGGCTGAACGCCACGGAGGCTACGGACGCGGCCCATCCGGGGTACTTCGGGGCCAGGTGCTGCTCGCCGGTGTCCGCGTCCCGCAGAACGATGTCCTTTCCGTTCCGGGTCGCGAGGATCCGGCCGTCCGGGGCGTAGGCGGCACCGGTCGAGCGGGAGTCCTTCATGCGCAGCGCGGTACGCGGTTCGCCGCTGCGCGGATCCCACAGGCGCACGCACTTGTCCCAGCCGCCGCTGGCGAGGGTGCGGCCGTCAGGGCTGAACACAAGGTTCCCCACCGCGTCGCGGTGACCGGACAGGGTGAGGTGGTGCTCGCCGCGCAGCGCCTGTGCACGAAGGGTGCGCGGCGCGTCCGGCCCGGCCGGCGCGTCGGATGCGGTGGACCGGGGGGTGGACGGCGGCCGAGGCGCGTCCCGTAAGCCGAGTCCCGCCAGCTCGCGGGCCAGGGCGTGGGCGTCCGGGCGTCGGGCAGGGTCCTTGGCCAGCAGCGACAGGACCAGGTCTGCAAGGTCTCCGGGCAGGCCGGGTCGCAGCTCGCGAGGCGGCGGCGGGGGCTGTTCCAGATGCTGCCGCATCAGGGCGAACACCGTCGCCTCGGTGAACGGCGGTCGGCCGGTGAGCAGTTCGTACAGGACACAGCCCAGGGCATACAGATCGGCGCGGGTGTCGACCTCCGTCCCGCGCCACTGCTCGGGCGACATGTAGCGGGGTGCCCAGCACGGCTCCGGACACGGTCAGCAAGGTCGAGGCGTCGGCGGGACGGGCGATGCCGAAGTCGCAGATCTTCACCCGGTCGCCCGGCTGTACGAACAGGTTTCCCGGCTTGAGGTCCGGTGGACGACGCCGCAGCCGTGTACGGCGTCCAGGGCGACGGCGGTCTGCCGAGCCACGTCCACGGCCTGCTCCCCCTTCACGGCTGATGCCTCGTAGCTGTGTTCCGCCGGCAAGGCCCGTATGCGCTCCGGGTCCGCGCGGTCCCGCGGGGCGGCGGGCCCCGGGGGATGAGGTTGATACGTTGCGCTTGCGCCCGGCCACGGCGCAACGGCTCCTCGGGCAGGCCGGTGGTCTGCTGGAAGGCGTGGTTCTCCGCGTGCAGGGCGGCAAGGCAGCAAATGAGACCAGGACGGAGACCAAGCCGTCTCCGAGCAACGCCGAAGCCCTGCAGCGGCATGCCGCTGCGGGGCTCGTTTCGCCTGGTCAGGCGGGGTGCGGAGGATACGAGATTCGAACTCGTGAGGGTGTGAACCCAACACGCTTTCCCATTCTTCGGCCGACCGTTCCTGAGAGTACGGCAACGTCTTGACCTGGGGCGTAGCTGGGGCGGGCGGTCGTTCCGGACGGCGCCGGACTGGAGTGACTGAGACCAGAACTGAGACCAGAACTGAGATCAGAGAGTCGGTCATACTCTCTTGACGACGATCGTGTCCGGCACCAGCTTCTCCAGGTCGTCCACGTCCGAAGTGAAGACGGTGACCTGCCCCTTCTGCTGTCGCGCGATGACGGCGAGCACCGCGTCGATGGCGTACTTGTGACCGTTCAGCTTGGCGTCGGCGAGGAGCCTGCGGGCCTGGCGGGCCTCGTCCTTTCCGATGTCGGCGACTTTGAGTCGCGAAAGGACCCAGTCCCAGCGCTGCTCGGTGGTTCGGCCGTCGTACGCCTCGACCAGCGTCATCGGAGACGTCACCACCTCGGCTTCACCCCGGACTGCGAGGTCGAGCCAGGCGATCATCTTTCGGTCGCCGCGCACGGCCAGGGACAGGGCCTCGCAGTCGAGCACGAAGATGCGCAGCGGCCGCTGCCGGTGCTCAGCGGCCCGCTTCCTCACGCGGCCTCTCCGGCGTCGTGCTCCGCGGTGGCGCGGCGCCGCTCGTGCTCGGCGTCGAGCTCTTCCAACTCCGCGAGGGCCGCCGCGCGCTCGTCCTCGGTGACGGGACCGTGTTCTTCCTGCAGCCAGTCGACCAGTTCCCCGAGGCGGTCCCGCTCTCGCTTGAAGCGCAGTGCCTCGGCGACGTACGCCGACAAACCCCGCTCCGCGGCCTCCGTGCGGATCTCGTCGAGGAGATCCTCGGGAATGGTCACGGTCACCTTCTTTGTCGCCATACGAGAGACCATACTCCTGGTGTCGTACTCCTTACCAGCGAGGCGTAAGGCGGGCGCCCCGGTGATCAGGCGATAGTGGCGGGGCGTGGGCTGCCGTGGAAGACCTGGCTGGTATGCCAGGAGCGGTGTGCTTCCGCGACGGGGCGGGCGCCGGGTTGACGTCCGGTGAGCGGGCGGCCCGCGAGCGCTATGACGTGCTCCCAGCCCGGCCGGCACCGCACCAATGCTGCCGTCGTAGCCGCACTGGTACTCGTAGGCCGTCAGGACCTGCTCACGCATCTGCGGGTCCCGCTGCCTTCGGACGGTCGACGAGAGTTGTCCGGCCTCCGAGGGCTGCCCGGTCCGTGGTCTGTGCGTACCTCCCACACTCCATCGCTCACCAGGTGGTGGAACGGGTAGGCGGGAGTCGCCCTATTGGACGGACCGTACTCGTCCAGCAGGCGTTTGAGATCCTCCTCCACCGCGCTGTACCGCAGTTCGCCGTCGGCTTCCCACTGGAACTGGGCGCGGGCGGCAGGAGCAGCAGCGGTTTGTGTGGTGCGCGAGTCCCCGTTCCTGGTCCATTGCCGCAGTTTCGCGGTGCGCTCAGCCAGTCCGTGAGCGGCGATCATAGTGGTTCGTCGCGGGTACCTCGCCGGGACTGAGGCGAGAGCTACGCGGGTATGACGCCATGGATGCGGGAGAGAGTGAAGACCCGTTCGTCATCGCGCAGATGGCACCAGGCGTACAGGTGGGGCGGGTCGAGATCGAGCTCGCAGAGGGTGCGTACGGTGCGGCTGCCCGAGGCGGCGACGTACTCGATGGTGACGGCCCGGCCCTCGTCGATGGCGTGCGCCAGCTGACGTACGTCGGTGAGGGAGAGCAAACGCGCGTGCCCGGCGACGATCTCCTCGGTGTCCGTACCGAACGGGACGCCGTTCCCGGGGTCGGGTTCCGGTGGGGTTGCCGGGGCACCCTTCAGCCGGATGGCAAGCGCACCCAGGCCAACGGTCGCCGGGGTCCGGGCCACGGGGACACCAGCGGACCGGCGGCGCGGTGTGCCGCCGGTCTTGCGCGGGGGCGGTACCGGTGCCACGGCCCGGCGGCGCCGGGCCTGGTCGACGCGCACGGTTCCGTCGGCGCCCTCGGCGACGGGGGCGTAACCCGCGGCCCGCAGCGCGGCGATGGTCTCCTCAAGCGGGGTCCGGCTGACGAGCACGGTCGGCGCCAACAGCCGCAGGCCGAGGGTGGTGAGCTTTCGATGGGCGGCGAGCTCCGTGAGGAGGGTGGGCTCCTCGCCGTGGATCACGCAGGCCGCGGAGGTGACGCGCATCCGGCCGTGGCTGCGCGCGGTGTCGTGGATCAGGTACGACAGTGGCTGCGGGAGGGCGCCGACAGCAACGGCGGCCAGGTCGGCCTCGATGGCATCGGCCGTGCGGCCGGCGTCCAAGGCGCGGCGGACGGTGCCCGGGCCGAACCGCCACACCGATGCCGTGCCTCCGGCTTCCCGGTCTGCGACGGTGTCAAGGAGCGCGGCCAGGCGGGCGGTCGGTGTGCCGGTGACGATGGCGGTGAGGTCGGCGCCGAAGCGGGCTCCCTCGGTGGCCGCTGGCAGCAGCCGCGCACAGGCCGCGGCCGGTGCTTCAGCGTCGGCGTCATCGTGCCGCAGTGCGGCACCGATGGAGGACAGGGCGCCGCGGGCGATCACGCCGAGCACTTCCGCTTCGTGACTCACGGTGGCGAACGGTGCGGTGTCCTGGGGCAGTTCATCAGCGAACGGCCGATGCCAGCCCACCAGCACCCCCAGTTCCGCGGGATTCTTCGCCCCCTGCCCCGTCGGGAGCCGCGCCGCGCCGGTGAGAAGGCCCTCCCGGGCCTGCACACAGCCCCGGCACGGCGGTGCCCCGGCGAGTACGGGAAGCGCTTTGCCGTCCGCGTCGCGGGCCTGGGCCGGGGTGAGCGGCAGCCGCCACCACGCCGTGAGCAGCGTGGCGAGCTGCTTCGCGGGCTCTTGCTCCGCCCAGACGTCGTAGTCGGCTGTCGCCGCGACCCGGTCGCCGTCCCTGGCCAGCAGCCCGGCAGCGTACGCCGTCTCCAGGACCAGGCGTACGACGATGTCGTCGCACCGTGCCGCCTTGCCGACCCGCGACAGTTCACGCGCTCCGACCCCGCCGGACTTCAACAAAGCCGGCGGGGACGTGGAGCACACCGCCAGAACCTGAGCGGCGTGGGCAGCGAACGTCGTCGCCGAGGCCGCCGCCTCCCGTTCCACCTCCGCCGAGGTGACGGCCACGGTCCGTACGAGGGGCGGGGCCGGCTGGAACGGGGCGTGCCAGCCGGCCCCGCGTAGCGTGAGCGCCACCTCGGCCGGCATGCGGGTGGGTCCGTATCCGTACCGGCTCTGGACTAGCAGCCCCCGTTCCAGGGCCCAGCGCACACCCGCCCCGGAGTCGGCACCAGGGCCCCCGAGGATGACGAACTCCTCCGTTGACCACGGCACTTCAGACTGGTGACCGGCTCGCTGCTGCAGCAGTTTCCGTGTAGCCGCCGGCGCCGAGGAGACCACCGCGGCAACCCGTTCCGGATCACCGTGGTGCGTCAGCAGGGCAGTCAGCCGCTGCTTCTTGCCGGTACCGGGCGAAGGGACGCCCAGAGCCACCAGCATGCGGCGCAGTTCCTCCGAGGTCGTGTCCGACAGGAGCAGGGCGAGCGGTGCGTCAAGACCCAATGGCCGCTCCCACGCCTGCCGCAACGGCGCCGCCATGCGCAACAGTCCCTTGTCGTCCGGCCAGACCAACGCGCGATCGGCCAACGACTCCAGGGCCGCGTCAAGGCCGCGAGCCCTCTCCGCTCCGGTCGCGTCCAGCAGACCGGCCAGAGCGGCACGGGGCACGGACCCCAGCGCCGCCAGCGCCTCGGCCGCCTGCAACTGCGGCAGCGAGAGGCCGGCCAGCGCCGGAGCCACCGACCCCGGGCGCTGAAGACGATCCGCCAACTCACCGAACGATCGCGGCTCCGGCGGACACACGGCGTCAGAGCGAGCCGCTAGAACCCTCTCAAGTCGGTTGTTCTCCAGACCACTCAGCCACCCGGCCAGAGTGGATCCGCTGTGCTTGCCGATCGGGGCACCTCACATCGACGAGACCGGCGTCTCAGGAACCGGAACGGGCCTGTTGTACAGGCCCAGCATGGCGCATCGTGAGGGCCGCTCGGATCCGCTTCTGAGTGAAAGGGGTGTCCTGCGGCTCGCCCCTCGGCAGCACAGCCGAGAAATGTCTCTTATGTAGGAAATAAGTGAGGCCAAAACCGAGACCAAGGCATGCCGAGAACCCCGGCCGTCGAGCGGTCCGGGGACCTCGTTTCGCCTGTTCAGGCGGCTGCGGAGGATACGAGATTCGAACTGGTGAGGGTGTGAACCCAACACGCTTTCCAAATGTTCGTCCGGCTGTCCGGGGCGGGACGGGGACGTCCTGACCTGCGGCGGAGCGTGCGGGCGGTCGCTGCCCGGACCGCAGCGGACGGAGGCGAATGCAACGAGAACTGCAACCACAGATGCCCAGCCCTGCTCACACCTTGCGCCAGGCGGTGAGTAGTTCGTCGGGGCCGTAGGCCGCCTGAAGACCGGGACATCTGATCCCGTTGCGGGAGATCGCCACGAGCGGTACTGGCTCGTCGGTGATCGCGGCCCGGTGCTTCTGCAGTGCTGCCAGGTCGTGGTTGTCGAACGCGGAGTTCTCCAGCCACTTGACCGAGCCGAGGAAGAGCAACTGCTTGGCCACCGGCCGCCGGTCGGCACCCACCACGTCGATCTCCACGTCGTTGTTGCGGGTCCAGTACCCGCCGATCGCCGGGGCGGCGGGCAGGAGCCCGTCCGGCAGGAGGCGGGCGAGGGATTCCCGGACGAGGGGCTCGATCGCGCGACCCCGCCAGCTCGTCCACTGCTCCTTGATCCGGCTCAGCGTGAGATCTCCGCGCATTCGCTCGATCTCCGCCATGTGCAGGTCCAGAAACGCGAGCCAGAAGCGCAGGTAGGGGTCGGCCACCCGGTAGCGGCGCTCCTTCGACGGCCTCAGCGAGAGCGGCAGCTCGGCGGCCACGACCCTCTTCTCGGTCAGGACGTCAGTGGCTCGGGTGAGAGTGGTGTGGGCGATGCCGCCGGCTGCGCGAGCGATGTTGGTGAAGGTTCTCTCCCCGGATCCGATCGCCCGCAGGACTTCCCTGCTCATCGCCTGCGGAGGGAACTCCGCGGCCAGTGACCGTTCAGCGGAGACCAGCAGCGCCGAGATGGGGTTGTCCAGCGAGTCGCGGAGGAACTCCCAGACATCCGTTCCGGCCTGCCACTCGGCGCAGATCAGAGGTAGACCTCCCGTGATCAGAGCAGCGTCGAACGCGGCCGCCGGAGACAGGCCGAGCATTTCGCCGATCTCGGCCGGGTTCAAAGGCCCCACGATCATTTCCCGGCCCCGCTGGTGAAAGGGGCGGTCGTAGCTGTTCAGCGCCTCCATCATCGACAGATCGGACCCGACCAGGAGGAGAAGCACCGGCTTGCGGCTGAGCAGCCGGTCCCATGCCCGCTGGAGCATGCCCTCGAAGGCGTCGATGCGGTCCATCAGATACGGAACCTCGTCGATGACGACGACGCTGGGCGTGTCGTCGGGCAGGATCTCCGCAAGCAGCCTGAGTGCCCCGTTCCACTGCTCCGGGGTCTCCTCCGAGAACAGTTCCCGCTCCGGCAGGGTGGATCTGGCGACGGCGTCGAGCAACTCCGTCAACTCGTTCTCCGCCGCGCCGCCCGCCGCGGTGAAGAAGAGGTGCGGCGTCTCGGTCCGCCGGATGAACTCTTCGACGAGGCTGGACTTGCCGACCCGCCTCCGTCCGCGCATGAGGATGCACTGACCAGGTCTCGCTGACCCGGCGGCCTCGTGAACTGTCTGCAAGGCGTTGCCGAGCACATTCAGCTCGCGTTCCCGCCCGATGAAACGACGCATGTAGACTCCCGATGGAGATGGTATCCCTATCGATACTATCTCCATCGATACCATTCCCTTCGCGCAGGCATGAGGCTCATGATGCTGTGGATACGGAAGAGGGTGACAGTAGGTCGCGTACGCGGCGACGATGGGTGACTTCCGCGTAGCCTTGAGCAGCCGGTCTGCCAGCAGGTGGAGGCCGGCCGTCGGCGGACTTGTCCGCGGCGCGAGGGTGACGGTGCTTCGGGGTCGCGGTGCCGCCGACCTTCCTTCGCTGGGCGGGACAGCAGCGGCCACCCTGTGCGACAGGCGCTTTTCGATACGCATCTCGCGGCGCGCAGTGAGGCGAGCCACGCTGTGGGTGGACTGCCTCTGATCAGGACCGTCGGGGCGAGCTGCCGCAGGGGAGCTTGGCTGGCGCCCCTGACCCAGCCCGATGCGACGAACGGGCAGCGGAAGATCTGCCATGCCGAAGAGCCGAACCGCAATCACTCAGGTTGAACGGGCTGGTACTGGATCTTCTTGAGCTTGCGTTTGATCACTCGGGTCAGGTGCGCCAGGTGGGCGGCGGCGAAGTCGGCCGGGGCCCGTTTGAGCAGGCTCCGGGTGCCCTCCTGCGGATTGATCTCGGGCGCGTGGCTGGGCAGATGGGCGGTGGTCAGTCAGTCCTTGTGCTTCTCGGTGAAGTCGAACATCTCCTGCTGCAGGTGCACGTTCACGTTGTCCCACAGCCACACCACGGGGGTGTCTAGCTGCAGGTGCGTCACGACGATCAAGTCCCGGTAGTCGGTCCAGGCGATGGACTTCTGCTCGCTCCTGCGGCCGTGGTGGACGAGCAGCTTGAAGAACAGCCGGGCCTGCGGTCCGGGCATGAAGCAGACCACCCCGGCGATGTTGACCCGGCCCCGGCTGCGGCCGGCCACCCGGACCTGCGGGCGCTGCCCCGCGGCGCCCGGGGTCCGGCGCCTCGGTGGCCTCAGTGACTGGCCGGTCTCGTCCGCGAAGCAGAGGTGGGAGCCCGGGTGGTGCACGGCACTTTTACCCGCGGCCACACCTCGGCCTTCCACACCTCGATGGCCTCCTCGTCGCGCTCCAGGGCGCGGCGCACCGGCACCTGCAGCCGTGTCGCCTCAGCAGCTTCCACACCCCCTGCAGCGTGTAGCCGACGTGGAACAACCTCCCGATCAGCAGCTTCACCCGCTTCAGCGCCCAGCCCTGGTGCTCGTCATCGAAGCCGTGCGCCAGCGGCCCCCGCTTCAACTCGATCTCCAGGCGCTGCCACCCTCCCGCCGCACGGCCTCTCCCTTCTCATGCTCCCGCGGCGTCAGTCCACCGCCCTGCGCGTACCGCATACAGCGGTCGTACCGCAGGGATCAAGCACCGTCAGCCCCACCCGACAACGCCAGTTCAACCTGAGCACCCGTGTC